>JBCBHB010000165.1:0-6228 GCA_038526025.1 Pseudomonadota bacterium | reverse complement strand
CCAGGCTCGCTCCGGCTGCTGCCGCCGAGCGCACCACACGCCTCGTACCCATACTAGTCCCCCTTGAGTTCTAACGAACATTGCACACAGAACCGTCCTCAGGGTCAACTCATACAGCGCTGTGGCGCTGTTAGGGAGCAGCGCCCGTATCAGCCTGATACACCGGGCGATAGACCCGCCGGCGCTCCAGCGCGCCGCCCTTGCGGGCGAGAGCGAGGGTGTCGGCGTTCTGTTCCCCGGACTCCATCTCGATCCTTGTGAGCGACGCGGCGAGGAGCCCGTCGACCCCGTGGAGCATCATGCACGGGCTCACCCATCTGTTGCGATGCTCGGGCGCGATGGCCCGCGTCTCGACGAGGAAGGTGTCGTCAGCAACCGGGCGGCCGAGGACCAGAGCGACGACGACCCCGTCCATCAGTGCCACCCGGCTCAGCGCATGATCGACCCGCGGCACGGCGCCCCCTTCCGATCCGTCCTCATCCAGCCGCATTGCCCGGTTGTGGACCAGACGCCGCTCCAGCGCGGTGACCTCGGCGAAGTGACCTTCCGCCACGGCGTCTGCCAAGCTGACCACGTGCGCACCCCTGGGCACTTTTCCGCGCTGGTGGAGCCGCTCGACCAGCGGGTGGAGCAGGTCTCGTATCCTGCGGGTTGGCATGACGAACCGCATCGATGCCGGACCGGGGGTGAAGCCGGCAGCCGTGAGGAAGGCAAGCTCGCCCGATCCTTCGGGGACGGTATCCCACGACCGTAGACGGCGGTACCCGATCCGCCGGAGAAGCTGCAATGCGTGCTCGGCCAGCGCCCGTGCGACCCGGGCATCCGCTGTATCGAATTTGAGGTTATGTGCGGTCTCGCTCCGCGCAAGCAGGGCGGCGCCGGCGAGAGAGCCATCCGACGCCCGCGCCTGAAAGAGACGCGACCACTTCAGCCGGACGGCAAGATCATGAAGATCGGGGGAAACGCTGGCGCCATCGTCAAAGGGCACAGCCTCAACCGAGAGGACCTGTGCGCCCTCGGGCGCTTCGTCAGCCATCTCCTGCGCCGGCATCGCGCTCCTCTCATTCGGCCAAGGCGGGTGTGCCGCCGAGCTTGCACGAAGCGACTGCCCCTGCATCCGCCAGGCCCGCGCCAACGGGCTCCGAACCGAGCTTCGGCGCGATGCCGCCAAGGGTCGGTACCATATGCCAGCCAATGGCGGGTTGACGATGGCATAGGGCGCGGCGAGCCCCGAGCACCGAGACGATCAGACCCGGGGACCCTCGAAGTGAACGAAGAACCGATGGGGCGCCGGCCGGATGGTCAGGCGAGGGCGTAGGCCAGGAGGAGGAAGCGGCCCGTCTTGGCGAGGGCGACCAAGACCAGGAACAGCCAGAAGGGGGTGCGCATGATCCCGGCGATCACCGTGAAGGCGTCGCCGAAGGGCGCCCAGCTCAGCAACAGCGTCCAGACCCCGTAGCGCGCCCAAAGGCCTTGAGCGCGCGCCAGCATCCGCTCGCTCACCGGGAACCAGCGCGAGCCCTTCCAGCGCTCCACATAGAGCCCCATCCACCAGTTCACGACCGAGCCGAGGGTGTTGCCGACGGAGGCGACCGCCACCAGCAGCCAGACCGGCGCCACCTCCTCCAGCTGCATCGCCACGAACACGATCTCGGACTGAAAGGGCAGCACCGTCGCCGCCCCGAAGGCTACGGCGAAGAGCGTGGCGAGCGCGAGCAGCGTCGTCACGCCTCAGCCCGCGCTTGACGCCCGCGCCCTGCCGCCGCATTGCTGCCCGACGCGTATGCGGCCCCGAGGACCCAAGATGTCATTGCTTGCACTCTCGACGCTGCTGCTGCTCCAGGTGCCGCCGGAGACGGCCATCGACCCGCAGCACGACGCTCTCTTCTTCAGCTTCGACCGCGCCGATGTCAGCCTGACCGTCCTCGATGCCGCGGCAGGCCAGGCCGAGATTGCACGGGCCGAGGGCACGCCCGCCGAGGTAACCCGCTTCGTCACCCTGGGCTATGACGTGACCGAGATCCGGCGCAGCGGGGCAGGTGGCGGCACAGGGGGCGGGGCAGACAACCGGCTCTTCTTCGACCTGGGCGGCGAGACGCTGGTCATCACCTTCTCCGCGAGCCCCGACGCCGCCGCCGAAGACACCACCGCCACGCCCGAGGAACGCGTCTTGGCCGCCCGCAGCCGCCTTCGCGACCTCGTGAAGCCGGGCGATGCGGCCGGCACCGTGGCCGACGGCATCACCATCTATCTCGGAGACCTCCGCCTCAACGACGCGGCGATGATGTTCACGCCCCATATGCCCCCGGGCCAGACCATCCGGATCGAGCCCGAGGACTGACGTCAGCGCCTCACCCCATCACGGGGATGGAGAACTCCGCGCCTTCCTTCACGCCCGAGGGCCAGCGCGCCGTCACCGTCTTGGTGCGGGTGTAGAACTTGAACGCGTCCGGCCCGTGCTGGTTGAGGTCGCCGAATACGGATTTCTTCCAGCCGCCGAAGGTGTGGTAGGCGAGCGGCACGGGGATCGGCACGTTGATGCCCACCATCCCGATATTGATACGGTTCGCGAAGTCCCGCGCCGTGTCGCCGTCCCGCGTGAAGATCGCGGTGCCGTTGCCGTATTCGTGGTCCATGGCAAGGCCGATCGCTTCTTCATAGGTCTTGGCCCGCACGGTGCTGAGCACCGGCCCGAAGATCTCGGTCTTGTAGATGTCCATGTCCGGCGTCACGCGGTCGAAGAGGCAGCCGCCCATGAAGTTGCCGTTCTCATAGCCCTGCATGGAGAAGCCGCGGCCGTCCACCACCAGCTCCGCGCCTTCCTCGACGCCGCGGTCAACCAGGCCCTTCACCCGGGTCAGCGCCTCGGCGGTCACCAGCGGGCCGAAATCCACGTCGTTGCCGGCGGTGTAGGGCGCGATCTTCAGGGCCTCCACGCGGGGGGCGAGCTTCTGGACCAGCCGGTCCGCCGTCTCCTCGCCCACCGGAACGGCAACCGAGACCGCCATGCAGCGCTCGCCCGCCGCGCCGTAGCCGGCCCCAACCAGCGCGTCCACCGCCTGGTCGAGATCCGCATCCGGCATGACGATCATGTGGTTCTTGGCGCCGCCGAAACACTGCACGCGCTTACCCGCAGCCGTGCCGCGCGAATACACGTACTGCGCGATCGGCGTGGAGCCGACGAAGCCCACGGCGCCGATATCCTCGTGGTCGAGAATGGCGTCCACCGCCTCCTTGTCCCCGTTCACCACGTTCAGGATGCCCTCGGGCGCCCCCGCCTCCAGCATCAGCTCCGCCAGCAGCATCGGGCAGGAGGGGTCGCGCTCGGAGGGCTTCAGGATGAAGGCGTTGCCGCAGGCCAGCGCCGGGCAGAACTTCCACATCGGGATCATGGCGGGGAAGTTGAACGGCGTGATGCCGGCGGTCACGCCCACCGGCTGCTTCATCGAGTACATGTCGATGCCGGGCCCGGCACCCTCGGTATACTCGCCCTTCAGCAAATGCGGCGCGCCGATGCAGAACTCGGCAACCTCCAGCCCGCGGATCACGTCGCCCTTCGCGTCCGGCAGCGTCTTGCCATGCTCGCGGCTGATGCTCTCGGCCAGCTTGTCCATGTCGCGGTGGAGGAGCTCCACGAACTTCATCATCACCCGGGCCCGGCGCTGCGGGTTCGTCGCGGCCCAGGCGGGCTGCGCCGCCTTCGCGTTCTCCACCGCCGCCGCCATCTCGGCGGCATTCGCGAGCGGCACCTTCGCCTGCACCTCGCCCGTGGCCGGGTTGTAGACATCCGCGAAGCGGCCCGAGGTGCCCTTCACATGCTTGCCGCCGATGAAATGGGTGAGCTCAGTCGTCATCGCGTTTCTCCCTGTGGCCGCTGCCGGCAGCATGGTGCCCCGGTTCCATCCGTGCCCGATCTCAGCGCCCGTTCCTCTCCCTTTGGCCCTGCACGGTCAAGGCAGACGGGCCCAGGACAGCTCAAACCGCCAGGGCAAAGGGAATGGCCTGCGTGCAACACTGCGCCTCTCAGATTCTCAACTGATGCAAATCAAGGGATAATCGCGTGGTCTCGCGTCTCTCGCAGTCGTGGAGCCCACCGGGGCTCAGGCCACGACCATGACGAGAAGGAGTGCGTGAGATGAGAGGGCTGATTGCGATTGCTGCGGCAGCCGCCCTGCTGCCGGCCACTGCCGAAGCGGATGACGGGTTCTTCGGCCTCGACCTCGAGGGGACGATCGGCGAGGGCGGCTTCGAGCGCTATGCGCCGCCGCTTCTGAACCCGGTCTTCAACGAGACGCCCCACATCACGACGGAGATCAAACCCTTCGTCGCCTATCACGACATTCCGGACGACTTCCTCTCCGGCGGCGGCCGCGTCATCGCCGCAGGCCTCCAGCTTCGCGCCGCCATCACCGAGCGCTTTGGCCTCATCGCCACGCTCGATGGCTACACGGATGTGGGCTTCGATGGTGTGCTGTCGGACGATGGCGGCTTCAACGATCTCGGCTTCGGCGCGAAATACGCGTTCATCATGGATCCGGAGGCGGGCGTGATCGCCACCGCGGGCCTGCGCTACCAGGCGCCCATCGGTAACCTCAACACCGATGTCATCGGGCTCGACGGCAGCAATATCGACCTCAATGGCACCGGCGCGGGCTACATCAACCCCTTCGTCACCGCGCTCTACCAGACCGGTCCGGTCACGCTGCAAGGCTCGGTGGGCGGGCAGATCGCGCTCTCCGACGATAACTGGACCTTCGTCCACGCCTCTGCCCATGCAAGCTACGAGCTTGATGGCGGCTTCTACCCCTTCGCCGAGCTCAACATCCTCGCCCCGGTCGATGGCGGCAACTCGGTGGTCAACGATCTCGGCCTCGTGAACCTCACCGGCGCGGACCTCGCCGATATCGGCGCCTCCGATCCGCGCACCATGGTCCTCATCGGCGGCGGCCTGCGCTATCGGCTGACCGACCACGCCATCGTCGGTGTCGGCGGGGAGGCGAACGTGACGAACCGCGAGGACACGATCTACGGCTTCCGCTTCATCGCCGACGCGGTCATCCACTTCTGAAGAACACGCGCGGGTGCCGGCCTCTGCTCAGGCGCCCGCGCGTTCCGCGAAGTCGAGCGCGATGCGGGCGAGCCGGGGCACATCCGCGCCCATCCCCAGCGCCGCCTCGTCCGCCGCATTCCCCGCCAGCCCCCGCGCATAAACGCCCTGCAGGATCGCGGCGAGCCGGAAGGCGTTGTAGGCGATCAGCAGGTCGAGATCCGGCACCCCCTCCCGCCCCGTGGCGGCCGCATAGCGCGCGGCCATCGCCGCCAAGTCGGGAATGCCCAGCGCCGCTAGATCCGCCTCCGCCAGCCCCCAGCGCAGATCGGCCGGGAAGGCCCAGGTCATCAGGAAGTAGCTGAGGTCTGCGAGCGGGTGGCCGAGCGTCGAGAGCTCCCAGTCGAGCACCGCCACCACGTCCGGCCCCTCCGGCGCCAGCATCGCATTGTCGAGCCGGTAGTCTCCATGCACCAGGCAGGTCTCGTCCGGAACGCCAGCCACCGCACCGGGCAGCCACGCCATCAGCCGCGCCATCTCCGGCAGCACGGGCCCCGCGCCTTCGGGCGCCTCCGGCCCCGCCGTCGCCCGGTACTGCGTCGACCACCGCGCCACCTGGCGGGCGATGTACCCGCCCGGCCGCCCGTAATCCGAGAGCCCGGCATCCGCCACTTTCACCCGGTGCAGTGCGGCAAGCGTATCGATCAGCGCGTCATAGACCGCCGTCCGCTCGGATGGTGCCATCCCGGGCAGACGCGTGTCGAAGAGCACCCGCCCCTCCACGAACCGCATCAGGTAGAAGGCGGCCCCGATCACGCCCGCGTCGTCGCAGTAATGGAGGACCGGCGGCACGGGAAAGCCCTGCGCGCCAAGCGCCGCCATCACCCGGTACTCCCGGTCGATCGCATGGGCCGAGGGCAAGAGCACACCAGGCGGCTTACGGCGCAGCACATAGCTGGCTGCAGGCGTCTCGAGCCGGTAGGTGGGGTTCGACTGTCCACCGCTGAACTGCCGCGCCGCGATCGGGCCCGAAAAATCGGGCACGGCACTGCTGAGGTACGCCTCGAGCCGCGCCGTATCGAGCGCGAGGCGAACGCCGTCGCTACTCATCAAGAATTCCCACAACCACGAAGGGTGCAGGGCATCCCACCGATGTCAAAGAGCATCGCGAAAGCCTTCTC
>JBCBHB010000164.1:0-6252 GCA_038526025.1 Pseudomonadota bacterium | reverse complement strand
ATGGCCGCGAACGCACGGGGTTGGAGAACGAGGACATCATGCGCGCCTCGGCCATTGTGAGCGTGCCGGTGAACCCCGAGTTCCCCTCGCTCAACCTCGCGCAATGCGTGCTGTTGTTGAGCTACGAATGGCGGCGAGCGGTTGGCCTGGGCGAAGGGCCGGCAGATCTGGGGCCGGGTGGCCTTTCGATGGCGCGCTCCGAACTCGCCGAAGCGATGGATGTTGAACGCATGCTGGCCCATCTGGTCGAGGAGCTGGAGGCGGCCCACTTCTTTTTCCCCGAGCACAAGCGGCCGGCGATGGAGCTGTCGCTCCGGAACCTTTTCCACCGCCAACCCCTGACGGCACAGGATGTGCGAACCCTGCGCGGGGTGATCCGTGCGCTCGCGGAAGGTCCCCGGCGGCGGCGGGAGGACTGAAGCCACTCCGCAGCGGGGGCGACCCTTCGGCGCCTTGCGCCGCCCGCCCGCCCGCTTTACCTCGCCGGCAAAGAGCTGGGAGAGCATGCCATGGCGCGCGGCGCTGTCTTTGAGGAAGTCGCCACCACCCGTACGGAAGCTGAGGCCGCCGCCGCGAAGGCGCGCGCAAAGCAGCCGAAGATCTCGGGGCCGGGGCAGGGCGCCCGCGGCGCCATCGCCGTTTGGCTTTGGCTCCTCACGGCCCTTGTATCGATCATGATCCTCGTCGGCGGGCTCACGCGGCTTACCGATAGCGGGCTCTCCATCACGGTATGGGACCCGGTGATGGGCGCTATCCCACCGCTCTCGGCGGCGGACTGGGACGCGGCCTTCGAGATGTACAAGACCACCACGGAGTACCAAGAGCAGAACAACTGGATGACGCTCGCGGACTTCAAGCCGATCTTCTGGTGGGAATGGGGGCACCGCCAGCTTGGCCGGTTCATCGGGCTGGTCTGGGCCGTCGGCTTTCTCGGCTTCCTCGTGGCGGGGAAGATCCCGCGGGGCTGGACGTGGCGCCTTCTGGTGCCGGGCCTCTTGGGCGGCGTGCAGGGGGCCATCGGCTGGTGGATGGTGAGCTCCGGGCTCGTTGGCCGGCTTGATGTGGCGAGCTACCGGTTGGCGCTCCATCTCGGGCTCGCTTTCGCGATCCTCGCGCTTCTTGTCTGGCTTGCCCGGCGCATCCGGCTGCCGGAGGCGGAGGCGATGCAGGCGCGGCGGCGCCGGCGCGGGGGGCTCGGCCTTCTCAGAGGTGTCGGAATCCTGCTCGGCCTGCAGATCCTCGTCGGCGCGCTTGTAGCGGGGATCGATGCGGGGCGCTCCTATGTGGACTGGCCGCTGATGCAGGGGGCCTTCCTGCCGCCCGATCCCCTCGGCCTTCAGCCGGTATGGCGGAACTTCTTCGAGAATGCGGGCACCGTGCAGTTCACCCATCGCATGCTGGGCTATCTCGTGCTGCTGGTCGGCCTTTGGGCCGGCTGGCGCCTCTGGCGCCGGCCCGAGGGGGCTGCACGGACACATGGCGTGTTGCTGGCCATTGCGATGATCGGCCAGACAGCCCTCGGGATCGTCACGGTCGTGAACGCCGCCCCGCTCGAGATCGCCATCTGGCACCAGGGCGGGGCAATCGTGCTGACGGTGATCCTCGCCTCCGCTTTCGTGACACTCGCCTACCCGCCGGAGACACGCATCGCCCGTGGCGCTGCCTAGCGCCTAGCGCTCCCAGTTCGGCGGGCGCTTCTCGAGGAAGGCCTGGATGCCTTCTGCGGTGTCCGGGTCGAGCATGTTCTCGGCGATCACCCTTGCGGTGTGGGCGTAGGCCTGGTCGAGCGGCATCTCCGCCTGCTCGTAGAACGCGCGCTTGCCGTGGCGGATTGCGACCGGAAGCTTCTTCGCCAGCGTGCCGGCCATCTCCGCGACAGCTGAGGCCAGCGTGTCTGCGGGTACGGAGCGATTGATGAGCCCTGCCTCGACCGCTTGCGGAGCGGAGAGGAAACTGCCCATCGACAGCATTTCGAAGGCCTTCTTGCGCCCGACATTGCGGGAGAGCGCGACCATCGGCGTGGAGCAGAAGAGCCCGATATTGACGCCATTCACGCCAAACCGCGTGTCCTCCGCCGCCACGGCCAGATCGCAGGAGGCGACGAGCTGGCAGCCGGCCGCGGTCGCGATACCGTGCACCTCGGCGATCACCGGCTGGGGCAGGCGGGGAATGCTGGTCATCAGGCGGGAGCATTGCGCGAACATCGCCTGGTAGGCCTGACGACCGCCATCGGGCGCTGCCCGAAGTCCCTCCATCTCTGCCAGATCATGCCCAGCACAGAAGGCGCGCCCGGCACCTCGGAGCACGACAACCCGAACCTTTGCGTCTTGCGCGATCCGGTCGAAGGCGGCTTGAAGCTCGGACATCAGCCCGCTCGACAGCGCATTCAGCGCCTTCGGCCGATTGAGCGTGAGCGTTGCGATCCCGTCCTCCAGCCCGATGAGCAGCTGCGCGTCATCCGCGCCCGCGGGGTTTGCACCGTCCATGAGCCATCCTCCCTGATCGCTTCTCGCCTATCTAGCCTGCTCGGGCGGCCGGTGTAAAAGCGCCGTCGGTGTGAGACGGAGGGGACCATGGCGGAGATGCGTGAGACGGTGCTGAACGAGGCCGAGCTGACGGCGTTTCTTGACGAGGTGTTCCCGCAGGTGCGCGGCCAGATGACCATCGATCGCGTCGGGCCGATGACGGCGACCCTGCGGCTCCTGACCGCCGAGCAGCATCTCCGCCCCGGCGGCACGGTTTCGGGCCCCTCGATGTTCATGCTGGCGGACTGCGCATTCTACGTGGCTGTGCTGGCGATGATCGGCCGGGAGGCGCTGACGGTGACCACCTCGCTCAGTATCAACTTCATGCGCAAGCCGGAGGCACGGGAGATGATCGGCGAGGCGCGCATCCTGAAGCTGGGGCGCAGCCTTGCTGTGGGCGATATCATACTGACGCAGGATGGCATTGCCGGACCTGTCGCCCACGCCACCGCTACTTACGCCATCCCGCCGAAGCGATAGCGCGGTGCTCTGATACCCCAAATTCAAGCGACTGTATTTGCGCTGGAATTTCGGACGATTCAGCGCTTGACAGAACATGGCCGCATCGGCAGAAGGCCGCATCCCGAGACCGAGAGGACCGGACATGAAAACCTATTCTGCCAAACCGGCGGAGATCGAGAAGAAGTGGGTGGTGATCGATGCCGAGGGCGTCGTTCTCGGCCGCCTTGCCTCGCTCATCGCCATGCGCCTGCGCGGTAAGCACAAGGCGACCTTCACGCCGCACATGGACATGGGCGACAATGTCATCGTCATCAACGCCGAGAAGGTGAAGCTGACGGGCAACAAGCGCCGCGACAAGACCTACTACTGGCATACCGGCCACCCGGGCGGCATCAAGAGCCGCACGGCGGACCAGCTGCTGGAAGGCAAGTTCCCGGAGCGCGTGCTCACCCAGGCGGTGAAGCGCATGATGCCCGGTGGGCCGCTGACCCGTCGCCAGCTCACGCATCTCCGCGTCTATGCTGGTGCCGAGCATCCGCATGAGGCGCAGGCGCCTGAGGCGGTGAACGTCGGCGCCATGAACCCGAAGAACACCCAGAGCCCGAGGGGGACGAGCGCATGAGCGAGGAAATCCGGTCGCTCGACCAGCTGAAGGACGCCGTTGCCGGCCAGGCCGCCACCACGGGCGCGCCCGAGGATGCAGAGGGCATGATCGAGGTTACCGCACCCCGCGAGCCGGTGCGCGACGAACTCGGCCGCTCCTACGCGACGGGCAAGCGGAAAGACGCGGTCGCCCGCGTCTGGGTCAAGCCGGGCTCGGGCCGCATCGAGGTGAACGGTCGCGAGGTCGACATCTACTTTGCGCGTCCGGTGCTCCAGATGGTCATCAACCAGCCGTTCCGCGTGGCGAACGTGGCGGGCCAGTTCGATGTGAAGTGCACGGTCAAGGGCGGGGGGCTCTCGGGCCAGGCCGGTGCGGTCAAGCATGGCATTTCGAAGGCGCTCAGCCTATATGATCCGGAACTGCGCGGTGCTCTGAAGGCCGCCGGCTTCCTGACGCGCGACAGCCGCGTCGTCGAGCGTAAGAAGTACGGTAAGCGCAAGGCCCGCCGGAGCTTCCAGTTCTCGAAGCGCTGAGGCAACGCGACGCTTGCCCTGCTCCGACGGCAGGGTATTTTCAGGGCGCGGGGGAGACACCCCCGCGCCCGATTTGTTTCGCGTCCCGCACACATTCTTGCTGCAGTGCACGCCTAAGGACGCACGTGTCCTGCCAGCTTTGGGCCGAAGAATTCGGGAGAATTGAAATGCACTTCGCTTCCACGACGATGTCTGCACTTGCGGCAGCCTTCCTGATCGCAACGGTGCCATCGGTGGAAGCGAGCGATGCGGCGAAACCGCCGCTGCGCGTTATCGGCACAATGAAGGCGGAACTCGATTACCGGCAGCGCACCTGGTACCTGACGGCGCGCGGGGACGAGAGCCGAAGCGGCTTTACGGGTGAGGAAGACACGAGCCGGGTGATGCTGTTCGGCAATGCCGACCCCGAGGGCTATGGCAACGTGAAGGACAGCCTGCGCATCGAGTTCAACGTGATCCTCATGGAGGGCGAACTCGTCGCGAACGACGTTGACCTGCGATACACGCCTGAGAACCTGGCGAACCCCTACACGGCGCAGCGCGAGAGCGCGACCTTCCTGCGTGTCGATGAAGTGAAGATCGAGGGCGATGTGCTCCGCATCAGCGGCAGTTTCCAGTCGGAGCTCGATTTTCAGCCCGGGCTGAGCTCGCTGATCGGCGGCGATGTCTCTGCGTCGGGTGGGGCCGGGCTAATCGCTGGCGCACTGACGGAGGCCAAGCGCCGTACCCGCGACCTCGAGGACGGGCGGTTCATCGCTCTGCTGCCGCGCAAGCAGTAGGGCGCGGCCGCGGGGGCGTCGTTCGACGCTACCTACACCTGTAGCTCATGCGCCTTCGGGTTCAGCACCATCATCTTCCAGTTCAGGAAGGCGGCGAAGCTCACCCAGGCGAGGTAGGGCACCAGGAGCCACACGGCGAAGCTGGAATGCGCCGAGAAGGCCACCATCGTCGCGACGATCGAGAGCCAGAGGAGCGCCACCTCTGCGAGCGCCCAATCGGGCCGGCGCAGGCCGAAAAACACCCAGGACCAGCCGAAGTTCACGGCCAGGTGTAGAAAGTAGACCGCAAAGGCACCGGCTGCTCCGCTCCATCCAGCAACCTGCCAAACGGCGAAGCCGGACCACGCGATCATGCCGTAGAGCGGCGTCCAGACCAGCGGGAAGATCCAGTTGGGCGGGCGCCAGGACGGATGGTTGAGCCGCTCATACCACTCGCCGGGCTTGAAGATCCCGCCCGACATGGCCGCCGCCACCGCCGCAACGATGAAGACCGCCAGCGCCAAGATTGCGTCGCCTCCCATGGAACCTCCCGCCGTTGCCTACCCGGTCAGATGCCTGAGGCATGCAGGATGTCAATCCCTGCGCCACTTCGAGCGCATCGCGCATGGCGATTGCGGGCTGCCCCGCCGTGACATATTTATTGCGCTAAGCCTGCGCCGGCGGCAGTGGGCAACGGGAAGGATTACGGCGGGAGCGGCAATGCAGCGGAGCGCTGGGCTGGAAGACGGGGGCCGACCCCCGATGCATGAACACCACGGCGCGACGGGCGCCACGCCACGGGACATCAGCTACTCCTTCTCGGCGCGCACCCGGGCTGCGCGCGCCGTCATACGGTCGATCGAAAACCTGACGGGACGCCCGAGGCTCCTTCGCATGGCAGATGGCTATGAGCGCGAGGTGGAGCAGGGGCAGGACTTCTGGGAGGTGATGCGCGCGCGGTACCGCATCACCATCGATCTGCAGGGGCGCGGTCTTGAAGGCATCCCGCGGGACTGTCCGCTGATCATGGTCGCCAACCACCCCTACGGCATTCTCGATGGCCTGGCGCTGGGCCGGATCCTCTCTGAGGCGCGGGGGGACTTCAAGATCATCGCCCACACGGTGTTCCGCCGGGCGAAGGACCTCGAGAAGGTCATCCTGCCCATCGACTTCCAGGAGAGTAAGGAAGCGCAGCGGATCAACATCCAGACGCGCAAGGAAGCGCTCGCCTACCTCGCGAATGGCGGGGCAATCGGGATTTTCCCGGGCGGCACGGTCTCGACAGCCGCGAAGCCGTTCGGCCGTGCATCGGACCCGATCTGGAAGATGCGGCTGTTCGATCCCTCGAAATAGAGCGGCACCACCGTAGC
>JBCBHB010000163.1:0-6261 GCA_038526025.1 Pseudomonadota bacterium | reverse complement strand
GGCCGCCACTTCCTTGCCGGTGCCGGGGCCACCGGAAAGCAGCACCCGGCTGCCACCGCGAGCGACACGATCCAGCTTGCCGCGCAGCGTCGCCAGGGCGTGGCTCTGCCCCACAAGCCGCCAGTTCTCCGCCTCAGCTTTCCGGTATGTCACGTTCTCACGGCGCAGGCGCGAGGCTTCGAGCGCCCGGCTCACCACCACCAGAAGCTGGTCCATGTTGAACGGCTTCTCGATGAAGTCGTAAGCGCCCTGCTTCACCGCCGCGACCGCGAGCTCGATATTGCCGTGGCCGGAGATGATCACGATCGGCACGGCCGGGTTGTCCCGCTTCACGCGCTTCAGGATCTCGATCCCGTCCATCCGGCTGCCCTGCAGCCAGATGTCGAGGATGATCAGGTCAGGCAGCGCGCCGTCGATCGAGGCAAAGGCACTGTCGGCGTCGAAGGCTTCCCGTGTCGCGTGCCCCTCATCGCTCAGGAGGTCCCCGATCAGATCGCGGATATCGGCTTCGTCGTCTACGATCAAAATGTCAGCCATGCTCGCTCAAGTCCTCTCGTGATAGCCCGTTGTCGGGTCTCGCCGCTCCTGTGGAGCAGCGCTCTCGCTCTTGTTCGTGGTCTTCTCAGTGGCCTCTAAAGGCTTCGGCAGGCGAAGCGTCGCCTGCGCGCCGTCCAGCGGGCCGCCTTTCCAGCGCCCCGGTGCATCGCCGAGCGCCATGGTCCCGCCATGCTGCTCCACAATCTTCCGCACGATGGCGAGGCCGAGGCCCGTGCCCTTCTTGCGGGTCGTCACGTAAGGATCAGTCAGCCGGTCACGCCCTTCCTCGGGCAGGCCGACGCCGTTGTCCGCGATGTCGAGCCGCCACCCCCGTCCCTTCTCGGTCAGCCGCACGCGGATCTGGCCGGGGCCCTCGAGCGTGCCCTTCTCATGGCGCGCCTCGATCGCATCAGCAGCGTTCTGGAGAAGGTTGGTGAGGCACTGGCCAAGCAGCCCCCTGTCCGCCGCCAGCGGCACAGGGCCCTCTGGCAGAACGGTCTCGTAGGTGATGTGGACAGCCTCGCCGCCCTCGCCGCGCGCCCCCTCCTGCAGCAGCACCGCCTCACGGACGAGCTCGCCCAGATCTTCCCGCGCCATCACGGGCTCGGGCATGCGCGCGAAGCGGCTGAAGGCGTCGACCATGCGCCGGATCTCGCCGGCCTGGCGGGTGATGACGTCGAGCATCCGCTCCAGCTGCGCCCCGTCCTCTCCCAGCCGGCCGGCGAACTTCCGCCGCATCCGGTCGGCCGAAAGCTGGATCGGCGTCAGCGGGTTCTTGATCTCGTGGGCCACGCGCCGGGCCACATCGCCCCACGCCGCCATACGCTGGGCCGAGGCGAGGGCCGTGATGTCGTCGAAGGTCACCACATGCCCTTCTTCGGGCGCATAGGGGTTCTTCAAGGCCACGCGGCAAAGGAATTCCCGCTGCTGCCCGCCCACGGTATGCCGCACCTCGCCGGAGCCGACACCCGAGGGAGAATGGCTCGACGCGTCCAAGAGCGGTTCGAAGGCCGGTGCCACCTCCGCCATCGTCAGCCCATGCGCCTCGGCCGCGTCGATCTCCAGCAGCGCCGTCGCCGCCTCGTTGATCAGCGTGATCCGGTGCTGGCCGTCGAGCCCCATGACCCCCGCGGTCACGCCGGAAAGCACCGCTTCCGTCAGGCGCCGGCGCCGCTCTGTCTCCTGGTTGGCGTGGATCAGCGCATCCCGCTGGCCCTTCAGCTGCGCCGCCATACGGTTGAAGCTGTGGCTGAGAATGGAGATCTCGTCGCCACCGCGCTCCTCCTTCACCCGCACGTCCAGGTCGCCGCCGCCGATCCGCTCCGCCGCTCCCGCAAGCCGTCCCACCGGCTTTGCCAGCCGTTCTGCAAACAGCAGCCCCAGCAGCGTCGACGAACAGATCACCAGCAGCGCGAAACCCACATAGATCAGCGCAAAGTCCCGCAGCAGGCTGCCACGCTCCGCTTCCAGCTGTTCGTAAAAGCGAACCGTGTCCTCGGTCTCGTCGAGGAGGCGCAGCACCTCGCCCTCAACGTCACGGCTGACATAGAGGAAGGCGTCGAAGAAGTTGGTGAGGTAGACCAGCGCTCGGATCTCATTGTTCCGGTCGTCGTTGGTGATCACGACTTCGCCCGCCCGGGCCCGCGCCACCTGGTCGTCGGTCGGCGGCTCGAAGGCGAAGAGGTAGGAGAACTCACCCCGCGCCACGATCTCCCTGTCGGAGTTGAACACGAACGCTTCCGGAAGCTCCCGCAGGATCGCCTGGCTTCGGACCAGCTCGTTCAGCTGCGCCCCTGTCAGCCCCCCGCCCTGCTGCGCCGCACGGTTCAGGTCGTTCGCCATCGCCAGCACGTTGCCGCGGATGTTCTCCCGGTGCTCCCGTTCATAGGCGCGCGCCACGTCGAGCGCGTTGCTGACCACACTGCCCACCCGGTCCGAGAACCATGACTCGATCCCGAAATTCACCGAAAGCGTGGCGAACACGGCCACGATCACCGTCGGCACCAGCGCGACCATGCCGAACGTGCCGGCAAGGCGGAGATGCAGCTTCGAGCCGACACGCCCCGCCCGACGCGCGGCGATGAGCGTGGCGATCCGCACCGCCAGAACCGCGCCAAACACCAGGAGATACAGGGCATCGGCAATCAGCAGGCTGCGCAGAAGCGTGCTGTCCGCTCCGGCACCGCGCCCGAGCGCCACGATGGTCGCCACCGCCAGCGCCGGCCCGAGCAGGATCAGCGGAATGAGCGTTCGCCGCTCGATCCGCCGCGCCCAGGCGCCACTGCGTAGACCAATGCTCGCCGCGCCAATGGGCGCGTCTGCTCCGCTCACTGCCCTCTCCCCGGCCGTACGTTGCGGCACTGGTGTGTTCCGGGCGCCGCATCGCGGCGTGCCCGAGGCGCAACTGTTGCGCGCCTACATCAGTTTTTTGCCGCGTGTGACCGGGATGTCAAGCTCTCTGATTTTTTTCCGAAGTGTGTTCCGGTTGATGCCCAGCAAATCGGCTGCCTTGAGCTGATTGCCACGGGTTGCAGCCATTGTGAGTGCAATGAGCGGCATCTCGACTTCACGCAGAACACGATCGTAAAGCCCCGCTGGCGGCAGGCCGTCTCCATGAAGGTTAAAGTAACGCCTTAGGTGTAGCTCAACTGCCGCACCCAAGGTGCGCCCAACCTCGCCCGCCTCCGGCCCTTCCAGCCCGTCGCTGCCCTCCCGCGCCGAAAGCTCCGCTTCCACCACAGGCGCCGTCACGAGGTCATCCGCGCAGAGCACCGCGATGCGCCGCACGAGATTCTCCAGCTCGCGGACATTCCCGGGCCAACGATGCTGTTTCAGCCGCTCCAGCGCCTCGGCATCCAGCGATTTCCGCGGCAGCCCCTCCTTCTCCGCCCGCGCAAAGAAGTGACGCGCAAGGTCGGGGATATCGTCCGTCCGCTCCCGCAGCGGTGGCAGCCGGATGGGCACCACGTTGATGCGGTAGTAGAGATCCTCCCGGAACCGCCCCTCGGCAATCAGCCCGCGAAGGTCCTGGTGGGTCGCCGCCACGATCCGCACATCTGCGCGCCGCGCCACGCGTCCGCCAACGCTCGTGTACTCACCCTCCTGCAAGACGCGTAGAAGCCGTGTCTGAGCTTCAGGCGGCATGTCCCCGATTTCATCGAGAAAAAGCGTGCCCCCCTGCGCCTGCTCGAAGCGCCCGGCGGCCCGTTCCGTCGCCCCTGTGAAGGCGCCCTTCTCATGGCCGAAGAGCTCGCTCTCGATCAGCTCGCGCGGAATGGCCGCCATGTTGATCGGTACGAACGGTGCTCGGGCTCGCTTCCCGAAGTTGTGGAGCGCGCGCGCCACGAGCTCCTTCCCGGTCCCGCTCTCGCCCGTCACCATCACGCTGAGATCCGTGTGCATGAGGCGCGCCATCACGCGGTAGACCTCCTGCATCGCGGTGGACCGACCGATCAGCGGCAGGTTTTGCTCCGCCGGCGCCCCTTCTTCCGAGCCGTCTGCCCGGGCCAGGCGGTCGCCAAGACCCTTCTCGACGACAGCCAGAAGTTCTTTCAGGTCGAATGGCTTAGGCAGGTACTCATAAGCCCCGACCTCAGCGGCGCGGATCGCCGTGAGCACGGTGTTCTGGGCGCTCATCACCACCACCGGCAGGTCCGGCCGCTTGCGCCGGATGGCGGGCAGCAGATCGAGCGCATCCCCGTCGGGCATGTGGACATCGGTGACGACAAGATTGCCCTCGCCCTCCTCCACCATCCGCCAAAGCGCCGAGGACGAGCCCGTGGCGCGGACCCGGCAGCCGATACGGGCCAGCGCCTGGCTCAGCACCGTCCGGATGGCGCGGTCGTCATCCGCAACCAGCACTGTCCTGCCGCTATCGCCTGCCACGTTCATCCGCCCTTCTCCGTCCGCTCAAGCGCCTGTTCTGGCGCCCAAATTCGCGCTAGCGCTCAGCGACCACCGGTTCCGCCGTCTCGATCGCCTCCGCCGCCGCAATCTCGCGCGCACTGGCAATCGGCAGGCGCAGCTTCATGCGCGTCCAGCCCGGCTCGCTCTCGCAGGAAATCACGCCGCCATGGTCGCTCACGGCCTTCGAGACAAAAGCCAGACCAAGACCCGAACCACTGCTCTTCGAGGTCACGAAGGGCTCGAAGATGTGCCGCTTCATCTCGTCCGGAACGCCGCTGCCATTGTCCGCGATGGTCACCTGCAGCGGCAGAGAGGCGCGTTTGCCGGACGGCCCGACAACCTTGATGCCTGCCCGGTACCCCGTTCGCACAGTGACCAATCCGCCAACTTCTGGAGTGGCTTCGCCCGCGTTCTTCAACAGGTTTATGAAGATCTGGATCAGCTGGTCCGGGTCCCCCATCACCGGCGGGAGGGACGGATCGTACTCCTCGATGAAACGGGCATGCCGCGCAAAACCCGCCTTCGCGGACTTCACCGCGCGGTCCAGCACGTCATGAATGTTCACGGGCACGGACCGGCGGGGGCCGATGGCACCGAACTCCTCGACCTGCTCGAGCAGGCTGCTGATCCTGTCGGCCTCCGCACGGATCAGGTCGGTCAGCTCCCGGTCCCGTTCGCCGAGGTTCATCTCCAGAAGCTGAGCCGCCCCGGAGATCCCCGCCAGCGGGTTCTTCACCTCATGCGCCAGCATCGCGGCCATGCCGGTCATCGAGCGGGCGGCGTCGCGATGGGTGAGCGATCGGTCCATGCTGTCGGCGATCGACCGCGGCTGGAGCATGAGGAGCAGCGGCCGCGCCCCGTCACCCGCGCCGATCTGCGCGACCGAGAGGTCGACAAGACGGGTCGGCGCCTCGGGCCAGGAGAGCTCGACATCGTAATCCGCCATGCTGATCCCGTCGCGCGCGGCCTGATCCACCAAGGCCATGACACGGCTTCCGGAGCCCGCATAGTCGGCCAGTCGCGCCCCCTTCAGCTGACGCTCGGAGGCGGCGAAAAAGTGTTCTGCCGTGGCATTTACAGCGATGATCTCACCCTCTGTGGAAACCACCAATGCAGGGTTGGGCAGCGCGTTCCAGAGCGCGCCCTCATCAAGGCCCAGCGTCATGCGGCAAGCGCCTCCCCCGCAGCCCCGAGCAGGGGCAGTTCGTCACGCAACAGACGGTGCACAGCCTCGGGCGTCTCCGCCCGCATCAGGGCCGCCCGGAGCCTCTCAGCCCCTTCAACACGCGCCAGATACCAACCGAGATGCTTGCGCGCCGTGCGCAACCCGACCTCGCGCCCGTAGTGGGCGCATTGAGCGTCGTGATGCCGGCAAATGAGATCGGCCAGCGCCGCGCCCTGCGGCGGTGCCGGGGCACGCCGCCCGCCCAGGCCCACGGCAATCATGGACGGCACCCAGGGCGCTCCCTGCGCGCCACGGCCCACCATCACCGCCGCCGCGCCAGAGGCCGCCAGCGCTGCCCGCGCGCTCGAGAGGTCGACGATGTCGCCATTCGCGATCACAGGCACGGCGACTGCATCGACAACCGAGCGGATGGCGGCCCAGTCCGCGCTGCCCCGGTAGAAATCGCACCGCGTGCGGCCGTGGACGGTGATGGCCTGCACGCCTGCCGCTTCCGCGCGACGCGCGATGTCCGCCGCGTTCATCGACCCGCGGTCCCACCCCAGCCGCATCTTGAGCGTAATCGGCACGTCCACGGCCTTCACAACCGCCTCCACAAGGCTGAGCGCGTGGTCCGGCTCGCGCATCAGCGCAGA
>JBCBHB010000162.1:0-6276 GCA_038526025.1 Pseudomonadota bacterium | reverse complement strand
CGGAGCCCGCCTGGGTGAAGCGGAAGATATTGTCGACGAAGAACAGCACGTCGGTACCGGACTGGTCGCGGAACTGCTCGGCCAGCGTGAGGCCCGAGAGCGCCACGCGGGCACGCGCGCCCGGGGGCTCGTTCATCTGGCCATAGACCAGCGCCACCTTGGACTTCGTGAGGTCGTCCTTGTTGATAACGCCCGCGTCCATCATCTCGTAGTAGAGGTCGTTGCCCTCGCGCGTCCGCTCACCAACGCCCGCGAACACCGAGAAGCCCGAGTGCACCTTGGCGACGTTGTTGATCAGCTCCTGGATGAGCACGGTCTTGCCCACACCGGCGCCGCCGAAGAGGCCGATCTTACCGCCGCGCGAGTAGGGCGCGAGCAGGTCGACGACCTTGATGCCGGTCACGAGGATTTCCGCCTCGGTCGACTGGGCCGCGAAGTCCGGCGCCGGCTGGTGGATGGCGCGAGTTTCGGACGCGTCGACCGGGCCCTTCTCGTCGATCGGCTCACCGATCACGTTGAGGATACGGCCGAGCGTGGCGTTGCCCACGGGCACGGCGATCGGCGCTTCCGTGTCGGTCACCACCTGGCCACGCACGAGGCCCTCGGTGCCGTCCATGGCAATGGTGCGCACGGTGTTCTCGCCAAGGTGCTGCGACACCTCGAGCACCAGGCGCACGCCGTTGTTGTCGGTCTCCAGCGCGTTCAGGATCGCGGGCAGGTGGTCGTCGAACTGCACATCGACGACGGCGCCGATGATCTGGGTGATCTTGCCAGTCTGAGCCATGCTGTTTCTCCGTCGTCAGAGCGCTTCAGCGCCCGAGATAATCTCGATGAGTTCCTTGGTGATCGCGGCCTGGCGGGAGCGGTTATACTCCAGGTTCAGCCTGTCGATCATCTCGCCCGCATTGCGGGTCGCGTTGTCCATTGCCGCCATCCGCGCACCCTGCTCCGAAGCCGCGTTCTCGAGGAGCGCGGTGAAGACCTGGGTGGCGAGGTTGGCCGGCAGAAGCTCGGCGAGGATGCTCTCCTCGTCCGGCTCGTATTCGTAGAGCGTGCCCGCCTCGGCATCTTCCGGGATCTCGGCGGGGATGAGCCGGAGCGGCGTCGGCTCCTGGCTGATCACCGATCTGAACTTCGCGTAGAAGAGCGTGCAGACGTCATATTCGCCCGTCTCGAAGCGAAGGCGGATATCGTCCGCAACCTCCGCCGCGTTCTCGAAGCCGATGCGCTTCACACCGGAAAGATCCACGTGATCGACAAAGAGGTCGCGATAGTCCCGCCGAAGCTGGTCCCGCCCCTTCTTGCCCACGGTCAGGATCTTGACGGTCTTGCCCTTGCCGCGCAGCTCCTCGATATGCCGGCGCGCCAGGCGCACGATCGAGGAGTTGAAGCCGCCGCAAAGGCCGCGCTCCGCGGTGCAGACCACCAGCAGATGCGTCTGGTCGTTCCCGTTGCCGACCATCAGCTCCGGCGCCGTCGGGCTGTCCTTCGCGGCGAGCGCGAGGTTGCCCATCATCGCCGTCATGCGCTCGGCATAGGGGCGTGCGGCCTCCGCCGCCTCCTGCGCACGGCGCAGTTTGGCCGCGGCCACCATCTGCATGGCCTTGGTGATTTTCCGGGTCGACTTGACGCTGTCGATCCGGTTCTTGAGGTCCTTCAAGCTCGGCATCGCGGGCTCCCGTGCTTTTCCGTCACGCTGTCAGAGGCTCAGGAAAAGCTCTTCTTAACGCCCTCGATGACGCCCTTGATCTTGTCCGCGAGGTCCTTCTCGACCTTGCGGTCGTTGTCGCGGATGTCGTCGAGCAGCGCCTGGTTCGAGTTGCGGAGCTCGGCGAGAAGCGCCGTTTCGAACTCGCCAACCTTCGAGACCGGCAGGTCGTCGAGGTAGCCCTGCGTGCCGGCGTAGATCACGCAGACCTGCTCGGCATTGGTGAGCGGCGAATACTGCGGCTGCTTCAGGAGCTCGGTCAGGCGCGCACCGCGGTTCAGCAGCTTCTGGGTCGAGGCGTCGAGGTCCGAGGCGAACTGCGCGAAGGCGGCCATCTCACGATACTGCGCGAGCTCGAGCTTCACCGCGCCGGCAACCGACTTCATCGCCTTGGTCTGGGCCGAGGAGCCCACGCGGCTCACCGAGAGGCCGACATTCACGGCAGGGCGGATGCCCTGGAAGAAGAGGTCGGTCTCGAGGAAGATCTGACCATCGGTAATCGAGATCACGTTGGTCGGAATAAAGGCCGAAACGTCGCCCGCCTGCGTCTCGATGATCGGGAGCGCCGTGAGCGAGCCGGACTGGTGGTCGGCATTCAGCTTCGCCGCACGCTCGAGAAGGCGGGAGTGAAGATAGAAAACGTCGCCCGGATACGCTTCGCGGCCCGGCGGGCGGCGCAGCAGCAGCGACATCTGGCGATAGGCCACGGCCTGCTTCGAGAGATCGTCGTAGATGATCAGCCCGTGCATGCCGTTGTCGCGGAAATACTCCGCCATCGCGCAGGCGGCGTAGGGCGCAAGGTACTGGAGCGGCGCCGCTTCCGACGCGGTCGCGGCAACCACGATCGAGTACTCGAGCGCGCCGTTCTCCTCGAGCTTGCGGACGAGCTGCGCCACAGTCGAGCGCTTCTGGCCCACGACGACGTAGATGCAGTAGAGCTTCTTGCTCTCGTCGTTGCCCGCAGCCTCGTTATAGCTCTTCTGGTTAAGGATCGTGTCGACCGCGATGGCGGTCTTGCCCGTCTGACGGTCACCGATGATCAGCTCGCGCTGGCCGCGGCCGATCGGGATCAGTGCGTCGATCGACTTGATGCCGGTCGCCATCGGCTCATGCACCGACTGGCGCGGGATGATGCCGGGCGCCTTCACGTCGGCCACGCGGCGCTCGGCGTATTCCACCGGGCCCTTGCCGTCGATCGGGTTGCCGAGCGGGTCGAGCACACGGCCGAGAAGGCCCTTGCCCGCCGGCACGTCCACGATCGAGTTCGTGCGCTTGACCGTGTCGCCTTCCTTGATGTCGCGGTCCGAGCCGAAGATCACGACACCGACATTGTCTTCCTCAAGGTTGAGGGCCATGCCGCGGATCCCGCCGGGGAACTCGACCATCTCACCGGCCTGAACCTGGTCGAGGCCGTAGATGCGGGCGATACCGTCACCGACCGACAGCACCCGGCCGACCTCGGAGACCTGCGCCTCCTGGCCGAAATTCTTGATCTGCTCCTTGAGGATCGAGGAGATTTCGGATGCCTGGATGCCCATCAGCCGGCCTCTTTCATGGTGGTGTGCAGGGAAGCGAGCTGCGAGCGGATCGACGTGTCGATCATCTTCGAGCCCACCTTCACGATCAGTCCGCCGATGAGGCTTTCATCGACGCGAATATCAAGCTTCACATCCCGCCCCGTGGCGGTCTTGAGCGTGGCGGCGAGGGTGTCGCGCTGCGCGTCCGAAAGCGCGCGCGCGGCCGTCACCTCGGCCGTCATCTCACCGCGGTGCTCGGCAAGGCGCGCGCGGAACAGCGTCAGCGCATCCTGCAGCACGAAGAGGCGCCGCTTGGACGCCATGAGCGAGACGAGGTTGGAGAGCAGCGGCCCGAGGCCGAGCGCCGAGGTGATGGTGCCCATCGCCCGACCCTGCTCCTCCCGCCCGTAGAGCGGGCTTGTGGCCAGGGTACGGAGATCCTCGCTCTCGCCGAAAGCGGCGGCAAGCGTCTCGACATCCGCCTCGACGGCTTCGAGAGCATTTTCCTCGAGCGCCAGATCGAACAGCGCGGTGGCGTAACGCTCGGCAACGCCATCGATGAAGGTAGAGCTATCGGCCACGCCCAGCCTTTCCTTTTGGCCGGCCATTTGGGCGCACCGGGACGGGCGCACGGCCAGCGTTGCGTCGGGTTGAGGATACCCGCCTGCGGAATGTGCCGGTCAGCTAGCATGTGATTTCTGGGCTTGCAACATCCGTGAGCGACCGCAACACGCCACCTGCGGTCGCCTTCCGAAATGTCTTCCATTGGCCGGGCAAAATGGGGGCTCGGGCGCCTCAGCCGCGCCGAATGGCACATTGGAAGCAGCCATTGGTCGCCGAGCGGACGTGAACGAAGGAAATGTCGGGGAGCGACAGGATCTCCGCGGCACGTGCGGCAATGTCGTCTGCATCAACCACGGCACCGGTGCCGTAGACAGTGCGCTCATCACTCCCGTAGCCGCGGATGACGTATCGCGGGCTCGTGGTCAGCACCTTCGGCACGTCAGCCCCCGAATGCGCGGTGCAATCGTCCGCACAGAGGAAGACAGGCCCGGTCTCCGCATAGGGCTGGCACGTGCTGAAAGGCCGCCACGCAAAGACGAGCATCTCCCGGCCCGCCGGGATCTCGCGAAGGCAATGCCGGCAAGGGTTCCCGTCACCGTCCGAGAGCTTGCGCTCCGCGGGCTGGCCATTGGCGTCCGGCCCGCCGGCTCGCAGCGCGCGGGCGGCCTCGGTCGGCATCGGCTCGAAACGGATATCGGTCATCTGGGGCTCCTCCTCAAACGGTGCGATCTCTCCCGGGCCTAGCGGGCGAGAGGGAGCGTCGCGACCCGGATCCTGCGGCGTCAGAGAAAGCTCTGAGGATCGATATCGACGGTGACCCTGACGGCGGAGGGCACCTTCACGCTGGCAAGCCAGGTGCGGAGCGCCTCCTGCAGCGGCGCGCCCTTCGGCGCCTTGGCGAGGAGGCGAAAGCGCGCGCGGCCCCGGATTCGGGCGAAGGGCGCCGGCGCAGGGCCGAAAAGCTCGACCCCCGATTGCGCCAGGACCCCTGCGGCGCGGCCGAGTGCCCGGGCGATCTCCGACGCTTTGGCCTCATCCTCCGCCGAGACGACGATCCCCGCCAGGCGGCCATAAGGCGGCATGCCGGCGGCATAACGCTCCTCGGCGAGCCCACGCCAGAAGCCCTCCGCATCGCCCGAGAGCATGGCGCGGAAGACCGGGTGGTTGGGGTTCGCCGTCTGGATCATCGCCATGCCTGGCCGGTCCGCCCGCCCTGCCCGGCCCGAGACCTGGTGGAGGAGCTGGAACGTTCGCTCCGCCGCCCGCAGGTCCCCGCCCGCAAGGCCCATATCCGCATCCACCACGCCCACGAGGGTGAGGTTGGGAAAGTTGTGCCCCTTCGCCACCATCTGGGTGCCGATGATGATGTCGGCCTCCCCGGCCGCGATGCCGGCGAGCCGCGCCTTGAGATCCGCGGGGCCCAGCGTGAGGTCGGAGCTCAGCACCTCGATGCGCGCGCCGGGGAAGAGCTCGGCCGCTTCCTCGCCCAGCCGCTCCACGCCCGGCCCGCAGGCGGCGAGCCCCTCCGCCGCCCCGCAGCTCGGACAGGCTCCGGGAACTCTCTCCTCATGGCCGCATTGGTGGCACATCAGTATGTCGCGGAAGCGGTGGATCGTGAGCCACGCATCGCAATGCGGGCAGCCGAAATAGGCCCCGCAGCGCCGGCACAGCATCAGCGGCGCATAGCCGCGACGGTTGAGGAAGAACATCGCCTGCTCGCCCGCCGCCAGCCGCGCGCGTGCCGCATCGACCAACGGCTCCGAGAGCCAGCGCTCGCGGCCGGGGTTGTGCTCGCGCAGATCGATGAGCCTGAGCTTCGGCAGCACCGCCGCACCGAAGCGCTCCGGCAGGTCGAGCCGCTTGTACTTCCCCGCCGCCGCATTGGCCCAGGTCTCGAGCGAGGGTGTGGCGGAAGCGAGCAGGACCGTTGCGCTCTCCAGCGAGGCACGGAGCACCGCCATGTCCCGCGCGTTATAGAGCACGAGATCCTCCTGCTTGAACGACGCCTCGTGCTCTTCGTCGACCACGATCAGGCCGAGATCCGCGAAAGGCAGGAAGAGCGCCGAGCGCGCGCCGACGACCAGCGGCGCCCGACCCTCCGCCACCCCGCGCCAGACACGGCGGCGTTCGGGCGGGGCCACGCCATGGTGCCATTCGGCCGGCCGCGCACCGAACCGCGCCTCCACCCGGGCGAGGAACTGGGGCGTGAGCGCCACCTCCGGCAGCAGCACCAGCGCCTGACGGCCCGAAGCGACGCATTCCGCCACCGCCTCGAGATAAACCTCGGTCTTGCCCGAGCCGGTAACGCCGTAGAGCAGCGTGGCCGAGAACGCCTCTGCCTTCACGGCATCGCGCAGATCCGCCGCCGCCGCACGCTGCGCCTCGGAGAGATGCGCGCCCGGCGCCTGGCCGAAGAGTGGTGCGAAGGGGGCCTCCGCCGCCTCGTGCCGCTCCGCCAGCGCCCCGGCCTTCAGCAGCCCTGTCACG
>JBCBHB010000161.1:0-6286 GCA_038526025.1 Pseudomonadota bacterium | reverse complement strand
CCCCATCATCGTGGCATCGAATGTCAGCGGCGAGTTGATGTTGATGAGCGAGGTCATCACCGCGTTCTCGGCCACGAAATCCGCGCCGAACACGATCTCCGACATCTTCACGCTATCGACCGCGCGAACAGGGTCGGTCACCGAGCCCATATAGGGCTTGTCCGACAGCCGGATATGCGCCGACAGCATGTCGAGATGGCGCTTGTTCACCGCCACATCCGTCGGCTCGCACACAGTGCCGCCCGAGTGATGGAGCCATTTCGACATGTAGCCGAGCTTCACGAACTTCTCGAAGTCCGCCATCGTCCCGTAGCGGCGCCCGCCTTCGTAGTCGCGCACGAAGGGCGGACCGTAGACCGGGGCGAAGACCAGGTTGCGCCCGCCGATCTCGACCGAACGCTCCGGGTTGCGGGCGTGCTGCATGAAGCGCGACGGTGCCGTGGCGCAGAGCTGACGGGCGAGGCCACGGGGGATACGCACCCGCTCCTCCCGCACATCCGCGCCCACGGCGCGCCAGCGCTCGAGCGCGGCAGGGTTCTCGACGAAGTTGACGCCGATCTCTTCGAGCACCGTCTCGGCATTGTACTCGATGATCTCCAGCGCCTCGGAATCCAGCACTTCGAGATCAGGGATTCGCCTGATGATGGCCGGCACCTGTTCGATGCGCGCCGCCGTGCGCTCGGCCCGCCGCGCCGCGCCGCCGCCAGCGCCCCTGGCACGCCGGCGCCCGCCCCCCTGAGCAGCGCCCTGCCCGCCCGTTTCGCCGCCGTCAGGCACAGCCGTTGCTTCGGCATCCGACATGACGCTCTCCATCCCCGTCGCGGAATCGTTGCACGTTCATGACGTCAGCGCAGGGCCGCTGTGCGTTCGATTTCGCCCTTCCCGCGCTCAGTTACGACATGCCGCGTCGCAACGAGGGCATGGGTGACAAGGCGGAGCGCTTCTGGCATGGGAGCGGTGCCCGCATTGCAGAATGCGGTCAGCCGTGCAGCGAAGGTTCACCGCCCGCCATGTCGTCACCCGCCGTTCCCACCGACGCTCCCGCCGCTGCCGAGACGCACGAGGTCTGCCTCATCGTCGATTTCGGCAGCCAGGTGACGCAACTGATCGCCCGGCGCCTGCGCGAAAGCGGCATCTACTGCGAGATCCATCCGTTCGACCGGGTGGACGACGCGATGATCGACGTGCTCGCACCGAAGGCGGTCATCCTCTCGGGCGGCCCCGCTTCGGTCGAGGACGAAGGCAGCCCGCGCGCCAACCCGCGCCTCTTCGAGCTTGGCGTTCCGGTGCTCGGCATCTGCTACGGGCAGATGGTGATGGTCCACCAGCTCGGCGGCCGTGCCGAGGGCGGCCACCACCGGGAATTCGGCCGCGCCACGGTCACGATGGCCGAAGCGTCCGACCTCTTCGACGGCATCGCGGCGTCGGGCGGCAGCACCGAGGTCTGGATGAGCCATGGCGACCGGGTGACCGAGGTGCCCCCCGGCTTCCATGTGCAGGGCGCGAGCCCCAACGCCCCCTGCGCCGTGCTGGCAGACCCGTCGCGCAGCTTCTACGGGCTCATGTTCCACCCGGAGGTGGTGCACACCCAGCGTGGCGCGGAGATCCTGAAGAACTTCACCCACCGCATCGCCGGCATGTCCGGCGACTGGACCATGGCCGCCTATCGCGACCAGGCCATCGCGCAGATCCGCGCGCAGGTGGGCAGCGGCCGCGTGATCTGCGGCCTCTCCGGCGGGGTCGACAGCACCGTTGCCGCCATGCTGATCCACGAGGCGATCGGGGACCAGCTGACCTGCGTCTTCGTCGATACCGGCATGCTCCGCCTCAACGAGGCAGACGAGGTGGTGAGCCTCTTCCGGGACCGGTTCAACGTGCCGCTCATCCATGCGGATGAAAGCAATCGGTTCCTGACAGCGCTCGACGGCGTGACGGACCCCGAAGAGAAGCGCAAGACCATCGGCAAGCTCTTCATCGATGTCTTCGAGCAGCATGCGCGCGAGGCCGGCGATGCGCAGTTCCTTGCCCAGGGCACGCTCTATCCGGACGTCATCGAAAGCGTGAGCGTCACCGGCGGGCCCAGCGTCACCATCAAGAGCCACCACAATGTTGGCGGCCTGCCGGAGCGGATGAACCTCAAGCTCGTCGAGCCGCTGCGCGAGCTCTTCAAGGACGAGGTGCGCGCGCTTGGCCGCGAACTCGGGCTCGAGCATCGCCTGACCGGCCGCCACCCCTTCCCCGGCCCCGGCCTCGCCATCCGCTGCCCGGGCGAGATCACGCGCGAGAAGCTCGACATCCTGCGCCAGGCGGACGCGGTCTATCTCGACGAGATCCGCAATGCCGGCCTCTACGACGAGATCTGGCAGGCCTTTGCCGCGCTTCTCCCGGTGCGCAGCGTCGGTGTGATGGGCGATGGCCGGACCTACGATTACGTCTGTGCGCTCCGCGCCGTCACCAGCACCGACGGGATGACGGCCGACTACTATCCCTTCGATCACAGCTTCCTCGGCCGCGTCGCCAACCGGATCATCAACGAGGTCCGGGGCATCAACCGCGTCGTCTACGACGTCACCTCCAAGCCGCCGGGAACGATCGAATGGGAATGACCCTTCGGCGGGCGTTCCGCTACGCTTGGCGGCTGTTGGAACTTGGCCTGATTGTCTTTCTGATCACGCTCTTCGCCGTCTTCATGGCCGAGCGCTATGCGCTGGCGACCTATACGCCCGAGCGGATCGGCCGCGTCGACGCGCTCATCGTGCTCGGCGGCGGCGTGGAGCCCGACTATGTGCTGAACTATGTGGGACGCGAGCGGGCGGACACGGCTGCCTCGCTGCTGGGCGCGGGCCGCGCCGAGGTGGCGATCTTTACCGGCACGTTCGAGCGGTTCGACCGTCCGGAGGGTGAAGCGGGTCTCATGCGCAACCGGGTCAGCGCCACGGGCATCCAGACCACCCGGCTCTTCCTCGAGCCCGATGCGCGCACGACGCTCGAGAACCTGCGCTTCTCCTTCGCGCTCGCCGAGGCGCAGGGGCATCGAACCTTCGCGATCGTGACCGATGCCTACCACCTGCCGCGCGCCCTCGCGCTCTCGGCCTTGCTCAACGGCGAGAACGTCACCGGCGTCGCCTCCATCGGGCTCGACGAGCATGGTGCCTTCACGCGCCTCGCCTTCCTTGGCCGGGAAGCGCTGGCGTGGTGGTACAATCTCGGCAAGGCGGCGGCCTGGTCGCTGATGGGCCTCGCGGGGATGAGCGAGGCCGAACGCGGCCAGTGGATCGTATGAGCGCCAGCGCGGACGCTGCAGCGCGAAGCGAGGGGCGCGGCACGCTGATCGCCGCGCTCTGGATGGTGGGCGCTATCGCTTCCTTCGCCACCATGGCCGTCGCGGGGCGGGAGCTCGCCGCAGAGCTCGATACCTTCGAGATCATGGCCTACCGCTCCGCCCTCGGCCTGCCCGTGATCGTCTTGCTCATGGCGATGGGCGAGGGGCTCGGCCGCGTGCGCACAGGCCTCGGGCGCGAACATGCGGTGCGCAACGTCATCCATTTCAGCGCACAGAACGCCTGGTTCTACGGTATCGCCACAATCCCGCTGGCCCAGCTCGTGGCCCTGGAATTCACCAACCCCATCTGGGTGGTCTGCCTCGCCCCGCTCCTGCTCGGCGAGCGGATGACGCGCGGGGCCGTACTCGCCGCCCTCATCGGCTTCGTCGGCATCCTCATCGTTGCGCGCCCAGGGCTCGAGCCCCTCGGCCTCGGCCACGCCGCAGGGCTCTTCGCCGCCGTCGGCTTCGCGCTCACCAACATCTTCACCAAGCGCCTCAGCCGGGAAGACTCGGCGCTCTGCATCCTCTTCTGGATGACGCTCAGCCAGGCCGTGATGGGCGTTCTCTGCGCCCTGCCCGGCGGTATCGCCTGGCCGTCGGATGCGCTGATGCCCTGGGTGCTGCTCGTCGGCGTCTGTGGGCTGACCGCGCATTTCAGCCTCACCCGCGCGCTCTTCGCAGCACCTGCCTCCGTGGTCGCCCCGATGGAGTTCATGCGCCTGCCCGTGGTCGCCGCCGCGGGCGCGCTCCTCTATGGTGAGCCGCTCGAGGTCGCCGTCTTCATCGGCGCCGCCGTCATCCTCGCGGGCAACCTCATCGGCATCCGCGCCCGACAGAAAGCCAGCGCATGACAGACCGCCCCAACCCCGATCGCGACGCTTCGGATCGCCTGGTCTTCGAGGGTGCGGATGGGCTCGACCGGCTGCTCGAGATCATGGCCCGCCTCCGCGCGCCCGATGGCTGCCCCTGGGACCGGGAGCAGACCTGGGAGAGCATCGCGCCCTACACCATCGAGGAGGCGACGGAGGTGGCGGAGGCCATCGCGGCGAAGGACACGCCCGCGCTGGTCGACGAGCTCGGCGATCTGCTCCTCCAGGTCGTCTACCACGCCCGCATCGGGGAGGAGGGCGGCGCCTTCAGCTTCGACGACGTGGCTCGCGCCTCGGCCGACAAGATGCTCCGCCGCCACCCCCATGTCTTCGGCCGCAGCCTCGGCGGCGAGAAGGCCGATCCGGATGCCGTGGACTGGGAGGCGATCAAGGCCGAGGAGCGCGCCGAGAAGGGCGAACGCCGCGACAGCGTCCTCGACGACGTGCCCGGCGGCATGCCGGCGCTCGCGCGCGCGCTGAAACTCACCAAGCGCGCCGCCAAGCCCGGCTTCGACTGGCAGGACCCGGACGACGTGATGGCCAAGGTCGTCGAGGAAGCGGGCGAGCTCCGCGAGGAGGTAGGGCGCGGCGACCCCGAGCGGATCAAGGACGAGTTCGGCGACCTCCTCTTCGTCATGGTCAATCTTGGCCGGCACTTGGGCGTCGACGCCGAAGCCGCCCTCCGCGGCACCAACGCCAAGTTTGAACGCCGCTTTCGTGCCGTTGAAGCCGCCCTCCGCGCCGAGGGCCGCAGCGTCTGGGATGCCTCGCTGGCGGAGATGGACGCTCTCTGGAACGCGGTGAAGGCGGCAGAGAAGGCGCGCGACGGACGCAAGGGGACCCCCACCCCGGCCCTCCCCCTCGAAGGGGGAGGGAGCGAAATCTGAGACGCCCGCGCAAGATCCCCGAGATCCGCGCTCAGGGCAGCCACCCATCGCCCCCTCCCCCTCCGAGGGGGAGGGCCGGGGTGGGGGTCGGGCTGGGTGTCGGGGTGAGGGTCGGGGCCCAAGTGCGCGGTTGTTTCCGCGCCCGCCCCCGCGTTACACCGCGCGCGACCACCAGCAGCAGGGGGGCCTTCCCATGAGCGCCATCGTCGACATCACCGCCCGCGAGATCCTGGACAGCCGGGGCAACCCGACCGTGGAGGTCGATGTGGTGCTGGAGGACGGGGCCGAGGGCCGCGCCGCCGTGCCCTCCGGCGCCTCCACCGGCGCGCATGAGGCCGTGGAACTGCGCGACGAGGACGCCGCCCGTTATCTCGGCAAGGGCGTCGAGAAGGCCCGCGATGCCGTGAACGGCGAGATCTTCGAAGCGCTCGCCGGCGTGGACGGCTACGCGCAGAAGACCATCGACCGCGCGATGATCGAGCTCGACGGCACGTCGAACAAGGGCCGCCTCGGCGCGAACGCCATCCTCGGCGTCTCCCTCGCCGTCGCCAAGGCCGCGGCGGCCTCCTCCGGCCTCTCGCTCTACCGTTATGTCGGCGGTGTCAGCGCGCGCACCCTGCCCGTCCCGCTCATGAACATCGTGAACGGTGGCGAGCACGCGGACAACCCGATCGACATCCAGGAATTCATGGTGATGCCCACGGGCGCGCCCTCCTTCCGCGAGGGCCTGCGCATGGGCGCCGAGGTCTTCCACACGCTCAAGAAGGAGCTGAAGGCGGCGGGCCACAACACGAATGTGGGCGACGAGGGCGGCTTCGCCCCCAATATCGGCTCGGCCCGCGAGGCGCTCGACTTCATCTGTGCCGCCATCGAGAAAGCCGGCTTCAAGCCGGGCGAGGACATGCACCTCGCCCTCGACGCCGCCTCCACCGAGTTCTTCGACGCCGACGCGCAGCTCTACCGCCTGAAGGGCGAGGGGCTCGAACTCGGCTATGGGGACATGGTCGCCTATCTCCAGAAGCTGGTGGAGGATTACCCAATCATCTCCATCGAGGACGGCATGGCGGAGGACGACTGGGACGGCTGGGCGCTCCTCACGGAAGTTGTCGGCAAGAAGTGCCAGCTCGTGGGCGACGACCTCTTCGTCACGAATGTGGAGCGGCTCTCGAAGGGCATCGAGCTTGCCACCGCCAACTCGATCCTCG
>JBCBHB010000160.1:0-6340 GCA_038526025.1 Pseudomonadota bacterium | reverse complement strand
AAGGCGGCCGCACCGTCGGCGCAGGCGTCGTCTCCAAAATCATCGAATAACGCGAACCAACACTCGGATCGACTAGGAGGGCTCCGCTTCGGCGGGGCCCTTTCTCGTGGAGGTCAGCGATTGTGATCGGTCGGCGCTTGCGATCGGGGACCGCCGTGGCACCATGTCTCCACGCGCCTTCGGAGGTTTGTCATGCGACGGTCCGTGCCCGTTCTGCTGTTGCTCGCCGCGTGTGCGGCACCCGTCAAACCTGCCGGGGAGGCGGTGGTCGACGATGGTTACGGCCGGGGTGGGGCGCTCTTCAGCACCGGGGCGAGCCTGGAGTTCGCGGTGGCCGCGGTGCCGGAGGCGGGCAAGGTGCGCGTTTGCGGCGCATGGGTGGCGCGCGGGGTGACCGGGCAGACCGCGATCTATCTCGACCGTGCGGTCGCTTCCGGCCAGGTCCAGCTGGCGGGCCGGACCGTTCTGCGCGACCCCGGCCGCTTCGAGCGTCGGCCGGACGGCGCCGCCCTCGAGGGTGGGCGCGCCCGTTGCTATCTGAGCGACACTCCCTGGCAGGCGTCGTTCGATAATGTGGCGCCGGAAGTCCGGTTCGTGCGGCAAAGCTTCGACGTCGACACCGAAGGCCTCGGCGGTGGTGAGATCGTCTTCCGACAGGTACCAGCTTCCTTTGAATTCCCGTTCTGACGGTAAATGAGGCGAAACCGGGCCGGATTGAGGCAGTTTCGCCGCAATTGATCCCGCAATGACACAAACAATCATTAACGGGCCTGACTCTCGCCCGGGTTGCAGTGCAACTCTGAGTTGGCGAGAGGGGAACTACCAGGGGCTGGCGGCGGCGGGGGAGCGGCTGCCGTAGCGACCGGGTAGGGGGGATCCGCGGAGGCCCGCCGCTTCGGGGGAGGCGGCGGGCCGTTCCGTTCCAGGGCCTCACGCGGCCGTTGACAGCCCGGCGCCCTGGCGCGCCAATGCGGCCCATGACCCAGCACGAAGACCTCAGCCCGACCCGATCGCAAACCGGCGCGCGCCTGCTTGTCGCGTCCCTCGAAGCCCTTGGCGCGAACATTGCCTTCGGCGTGCCGGGGGAGAGCTACCTCGCCGTGCTCGACGCGCTCCACGACAGCCGCATCCGCTTCGTGCTTTGCCGCCAGGAGGGCGGCGCAGCCTTCATGGCGGCCGCTGCCGGCAAGCTGACCGGAAAGCCCGGGATCTGCTTCGTCACGCGCGGGCCCGGCGCTACGAATGCCTCCATCGGTGTCCACACCGCGCGGCAGGATGCGAGCCCGATGCTGCTCTTCGTCGGCCAGGTGGCGCGTGGCATGCTGGGGCGCGAGGCCTTCCAGGAGGTCGACTACACCAAGTTCTTCGCGCCGCTCGCCAAGGGGGCCTTCGAGATCGACGACCCGGCGCGGGTACCGGAGATTGTTGGTCGCGCGCACGCGCTGGCGCTCTCGGGTCGGCCGGGGCCGGTGGTGATCTCGTTGCCGGAGGACATGCTGACGGCGGCAGCGGTCGCAGCACCGCTGAGCCGCGCGCTGCCCACCCCTCGGCCGGCGGCCGATGCGGACGAGGTCGCCCGCGTTGCCGCAGCACTGCATGGGGCAGCGCGCCCGCTCGTGCTCATCGGCGGTGGCGGCTGGGATGATCCCACCGCCCCTGTCGCGGGCCGCCCGGCGCTTACGGCACTGATGCAGGCGGCTGAGGGGGCGGGCATCGCTGTTGCGACCGGGTTCCGACGCCAGGACCTGGTGGACAACAACAGTCCCGCCTATGTGGGCGATGCCGGTGTGGGGATGGCCCCGCAGGTGCGCCGCGCGATCCGCGAGGCGGATGTCCTCGTCGCCCTCAACCTGCGCTTCGGCGAGACGGAGACGGACGGCTACACGCTGCTCGAGGTGCCGGAGCCGACGCAGCGCCTCTTCCACGTTCACCCGGAGGCCAGTGAGCTTGGCAAGATCTACCGCCCGGAGATGGCGATCCAGGCCTGCGCTGCGCGTTTCGCCGAGGGTCTTGCGGAGGCGCTGCCGGCGCTCGGCCCGCGCGCCGGGCTTGGCGCAAGCGCCTGGGCTGCCGCGCTGAGAGAGGGGATTGCCGCCCAGCTTTCGCCGCCCGCGCAGCCGGCGGGGCTCGACATGGCGGAGGTCATGCGTGTTCTCCGCGAGCGCCTGCCAGCGGACGCGGTGCTCTGCAACGGCGCGGGCAACTTCGCGATCTGGCCGACGCGTCTCTTCCTGTTCGGCCCCGGCCATCGCCTGCTCGCACCACAGTCGGGCGCGATGGGGCACGGCCTGCCGGCAGCGGTGGCCGCGAAGATCATGGAACCGGAACGGACCGTGATCTGCTTTGCGGGCGACGGGGACATCCAGATGACGATGCAGGAACTGGGCACGGCCATGCAGGCGGGCGCGCAGCCCGTTGTGCTGGTCATCAACAATGGCAGCTACGGCACCATCCGCATGCATCAGGAGCGGCACTACCCGGCACGCGTGAGCGGTACGGAGATCGTGAACCCGGATTACCCCGCGATCGGCCGGGCCTACGGCATGCATGGCGAGCGGGTGGCAGAAACCGCGGCCTTCGCGCCGGCGCTGGAACGGGCCTTGTCGTCGCCGACTGGGGCGTTGCTCGAACTTGTTCAGCCGACGGAGGCGCTTACCCCCCGTGAGACGCTCAGCCAGATGCGGGAGAAAGCACTGGCGGCGGCGGGAGCGTCCTCTTGAGCCCGCGTGTCGTCATCGTCGGTGGCGGGATCGTCGGCACGGCGACCGCCTGGCAGCTGGCGGCCATGGGACATGCCGCGGCGGTAACGGTTGTCGAACGGGATCTCTCGCTCCACGCGGCCTCTACAGGGCGGTCGACCGCCGGCATCCGGCAGCAGTTCTCCACGCCCTGCAACATCCGGTTCTCCCGCTACGGGTTAGCGTTCCTGAAGCGGTTGGGGCTGGAAGCGGCGGGTTTCCGAGAGAACGGCTATCTGGTGCTCGCAGGAGACCAGGCGTCGTCCGAGCGCATGCGCCGTGCCCATACGCTGCAGATGGCGGAAGGGGCGGATGTTGTGCTCCTCGAGCCAGAGGCGCTGGCGTCGGCGTTCCCCCATCTCACCACTGGCGATCTCACGCTCGCCAGCTTCGGGCGCTCGGGTGAGGGCTGGTTCGATCCGCTGGCGGTGCAGGCGCGCCTGAAGGCCGAGGCGATTGCCGCCGGGGTCGTCTGGCAGGCGGCGCATGCGCAGGGCTATGTGCGCAAGGGCGATCGCGTCACCGGTGTCCGCCTCGCGGATGGCACGGTGCTGCCGGCAGACTTCGTGGTCAATGCGTGCGGCGCGCGCGGGGCGGCCATGGCGGCCACGGCGGATGTGAGCATTCCGGTGGAGCCTCGGAAACGGACCGCATTCGCGTTCACCTGCCAGAACCCGCCGGAGCGGCGCGAGAGCCTGCCGCTGATGATCGACAGCTCGCTCATCTGGTGCCGTCCCGAGGGGCCCGGGTTCATCGCCGGGCGCCACCCGGAGCCGGATCCGGCGGTCGATCCGGATGATCTCGAGCCAAGGTCGCTGGAGTTCGAGGAAGTGATCTGGCCGCTGCTGGCAGAGCGTGCGCCCTGTTTCGAGGCGATCCGCATGACCGGGCTTTGGGCGGGGCACTATGCGTGGTGCACCCACGACCAGAACGCCATCATCGGCCCTGCGCCCGGCTGCGCGAACCTGATCCTCGCCAACGGCTTCTCGGGGCATGGCGTCCAGCACGGCCCCGCCACCGGGCTCGCCGTGGCCGAGTTCATCGTGAAGGGCGCGAGCGAGACACTGGACGCCTCAGAGTTCTCGCCCGAACGTCTTGCCGTCCCGGTCTCGGCCGAGACGCATGTGTGGTGATGGCTAGTAGCTGTAGGCGGCATAGATGCGGGAAAGGTCGCCCGCCCACTTGCCGTTGTAGTCGGCGAGCAACTCGTCCGCGGGGCTGACACCGCTAGCGGCGATGTCGTGGAGGGCGTTGAGGAAATGGGTCTCGTCCCGGTCCACGGTGCCGGCCCGCGCGCGGGCGGCGAGGCCGGCCTTCGAGATCTCCAGCACCTCTTTCGCCAGGTCCTGCATGCTGCGTCCGCGGATGGTGGTGCGCAGCCCCTCCTTCGCCGCGCCGAGGCGGAGTGCCTCCCGCTCTTCCGCCGTCCAGTCCTTCGCCACGTCCCAGGCGGCGTCGAGCGCGGACTGGTCGTAGAGAAGCCCGACCCAGAGGGCTGGCAGGGCGCAGAGACGGCGCCAAGGGCCGCCATCCGCCCCGCGCATCTCGATGAACTTCTTGATGCGCGCCTCGGGGAAGATGGTGGTGAGATGGTCGCCCCAGTCCGAGAGCGTCGGCGTCTCGCCGGGCAGGGCCGGCAGCTTGCCATCGAGGAAGTCGCGGAAGGACTGGCCGAGCGCGTCGATGTACTTCCCGTCCCGGTAGACGAAGTACATCGGCACATCGAGCGCGTAGTCCACCCAACGCTCGAAGCCCATGCCGTCCTCGAACACCCAGGGCAACATGCCGGTCCGGTCGGCGTCCAGGTCCTGCCAGATGCGCGAGCGCCAGGACTGGTAGCCGTTGATCTTGCCTTCGAAGAACGGAGAGGCGGCGAAGAGGGCGGTGGCCACCGGCTGCAGCGCGAGCGCTACGCGGAGCTTCTTCACCATGTCCGCCTCTGACGAGAAGTCGAGGTTCACCTGCACGGTGCAGGTGCGGTACATCATCTGCGTGCCGTGCGTGCCGACGCGACCCATATAGTCGGTCATCAGCTTGTACCGGCCCTTGGGCATGCGCGGCATCTGCTCATGCGTCCATTCCGGCGCGGCGCCGAGGCCTATGAAGCCGATGCCGAGCTCATCCGCCACGTTGCGCACCTCCGCGAGATGCGTGTTCACCTCGTCGCAGGTCTGGTGGATCGTCTCGAGCGGTGCGCCCGAGAGCTCGAGCTGACCGCCCGGCTCGAGGCTGACATTGGCGCCGTCCTTGGTGAGGCCGATGATGTTGCCGCCTTCCTCGAGCGGCTTCCAGCCGAAGCGGTCCCGCAGCCCTTCCAGCATGACGCGCACCGAGCGCGTGCCGTCGTAGGGCAGGGGTTTGTGGCTCTCAAGGCAGTAGCCGAACTTCTCGTGCTCCGTGCCGATGCGCCACGCGCTGGCCGGCTTGCAGCCGCTCTCGAGATAGCCGGCGAGATCGTCGCGGCTCTCGACCGGGCCGCCGCCTTGCTGGGGTATCGACATCGGCGCACTCCTCCGTGTGTCGCCTGGGGCATAGTAACCGCCCTGGCTACGACCTGACACTGCGCCTCACGGCTCTGGCGTCGCGAGTTCGTAGTGTAGTGTCACTCGTGCGGCAAGCGTCCGTCGTTTCGTCCCAACACGGGGTGTGCTCGCTGTCTTGGAAGGGCGTTCGTAGCTCTCCACGGGCACCTTGCGCGAGCAGTAGCCCATGCTCTAACTGGCACAGATCCAAGCAGTCGGGATGGGTGGTGGTGCGAGCAGCGATCGAGACTTCGGCAGCCGCTGTTGCAAGACTTGACGAGCGAACAGCGCTGCGCTGGCTGCTTGTTGTCATGGCCGCAGGGTTCGCTCTTCGCGCCGCTTGGGGGGGCCTCATCCCTGTTTCTCCAGTTTCGGATCCGGCGGCTTACCTCGGCTACGCCGTGAACATCGTAGAGCATGGGGTGTATGGGCTCGATCATCGCTATCCCAGCGCGTTCTGGCCGCCGGGCACTGCGGCGATGATCGCCACGATGTGGAAGCTGTTTGGCGATCCCTATGGTCCGATGGTCGTGCTGAACGTAGTCCTGTCGACCGGGTTGATCTTCGCGACCTATCTTGTCGGCCGTCAGTTCCTTTCGCCGGCTGCTGCAATCTTTGGTGCGACGCTGATCGCGTTTTGGCCGAGCGGGATCATGTTCGTGACCGTTCTTTCCAGCGAGACGCCATTCTTGTTCCTTGCCACGGCCGGGATCGCCGCCTTGGGGGCGAAATGGCGACGACCGATTGTCGGTGGCATCGTAGCGGGCCTCTTGCTCGCAGGGGCATCCTACGTGCGCCCAGTGGCGTTGCTCCTGCCGGTGGTAATGCTCGTGCTGGTAGTATGGCGCGACCGTACCCGTCTCTTTCCGATGTTGACGGCCTTTTGTGCGACCGTGCTAGTAATGGCGGTGTTGATTGCACCTTGGACCATGCGCAATGCGGAGTTCGTCGGCCACCCGTTCTTAATCTCATCGAACTTTGGACATGTATTTTGGAGCGGAAACCATCCTGGCGCTCTGGGCTTTCATGTAGCCGGGCCTCAAGCGTATTATGAAGGGGGCGAGCACGAGGCACATGAGC
>JBCBHB010000159.1:0-6364 GCA_038526025.1 Pseudomonadota bacterium | reverse complement strand
CAGCAGGCCGCGCCCCGCCGAGATGAGCTGCTCGCGACAGTCGGGCCCGGCGTCCACGAGGACGGTGGTGCTGCCCTCGGACCCGCGGCGTTCCACGAGGAGGGCGCAGCGCCGGCGGCGGTTCTTCGGGTTCTCCGGGTCGCAGGCGCCCCAGTTGGGGCCCGCAGGGCCGATACGGGGCACACCGCCGGAGGAGCCGCAGCCGAGGACGGTGAAGCGCAGGTGGTCGCCGTCGCTCACGCAGCCGCCTCCTCGCCATGGGCGGCGGCCTTGGCGAAGAGCCGGTCGAAATTCGCGGTGGTCTGGGCGGCGAGGGTGGCGGCGTCCTCGCCCCATGCATCCGCCACCGCCCGGAGCGTGAGGGCCGTGTAGGCGGGCTCACAGCGCTTGCCGCGATGGGGCGGGGGGGCGAGGTAAGGGCTGTCGGTCTCCACCAGCAGCCGGTCGCGCGGCGCGGCGGCGAAGATCGCACGGAGCGCGTCGGACTTCTTGAAGGCGGCGATGCCGGACATCGAGAGGTAGAAGCCCAGCCCAAGCGCCGTCTCGGCCAGGGCCGCCCCGCTCGAGAAGCAGTGCATGACGCAGGCATAGGGCCCTGCTGCATGTTCCTCCGAGAGGATGCGCGCCATGTCCTCGTCCGCATCGCGGGCGTGGATGATGAGGGGCAGCCCCGTCCGGCGCGCGGCCTCGATATGGAGGCGCAGGCTCTGCTGCTGCACCGCAGCGCTCTCGGCGGTGTAGTGGTAGTCGAGCCCCGTCTCCCCGATGCCGACGTATTTCGGATGGGTGGCGAGCGCCTCCAGCGCTTCAACCGTCACCATCGGTTCCTCGGCCGCCTGCATGGGGTGCGTTCCGGCGGCGTAGAACACGCCCGCATGGCGCTCGGCGATGGCGCGTACCCCTGGCTCGGCGGCCAGGCGGGTGCAGATCGTGACCATGCGGGTCACGCCGGCCTCGGCCGCGCGAGCGACCACGGCATCGAGCTCCTCGGTCAGTTCCGGGAAGTCCAGGTGGCAGTGGCTGTCGACGAGGCGGAGGGGAGGCTGGCCGGAGACGCTCGTCTGCCCGTTCGGCTCTGACATCGTCGGGCGCTCCTTCGCGTTTCGGGGCCTGGCTGGACCTTTCCGAAGATCGGGGCCGTAGCGGCGTGCGGCGCCGCGTCAGGCGCGTTGAAGGGGCCGCTCCAGCGCCGCCTCAAGGCCGAGCCACGTATCTATAACGGTCCGCCCGGGGTCAAGGGAGACGGCCTTGGCGCGAGACCCCGCCGCCGCCATGGTTGCGGAAGCCTCCGCGAGCGCCGCCGCGAGGCCGGGCTCTCGTGAGGCGTGGTCGAGCAGCCGGGCCTCCGCAGGGAGCGCCGGCGGCGGCATCGCACCTGCAGCGGCGCGTGCCAGCCGGGCGAGGAGCGTGGGGCCAAGGGTCAGCGCCAGCGCGTAGCGTCCCTCGCCCGCCTTCCCGCCCATCCCTTCGGCAAAGCGGACAAGCGCCACCCGGTCGATGCGAAAGGCGGGCCGTCCACCGGGGGCAAGGAGGCCGCAAAGATCATGGTAGAGCGCGAGACCACCCTCGGCCGAGAGCGTCATGGCCACGCCGACCGAGCCGCTCGCCAGCGCCGCCAGCCCGGCCGCCTCTTCGGCCGAGGGACGCTCGCCCAGCCCGTCGAGCGCAGCGGCCATTGCATCCGGCGCCAGGGGGCTGAGGTCGAGGGCGCGGGTGCGGGAGCGGATGGTGGGCAAGAGGCGTCCTGGCGCATGGGTGACGAGCAGGAAGGCCGTGCGCGCCGGTGGCTCCTCGAGGCTCTTCAGAAGCGCGTTGGCGGCCTGCACGGTCATCTCGTCCGCCGCGTCCACGATCACCACGCGCCATCCCCCATCGGGCGCGGAGAGTGCGAGGAAGGGGCGGAGAGCGCGCACATCGTCGACGCCGATCTGCGTGCGCAGCCGCTTCGTCCGCTCGTTGAGGCCGCGGCGGAGCACGACGAGGCGAGGCTCCGCCCCGGCGCGGATCCGCCGCATCACCGGGCAGTCCGCCGGCGGGGCGAGATCGGGCGGCGGGGCGCCGTCCCTCGCGGCGATGAGCGCGCGCGCCATCCGATAGGCGAAGGTCGCCTTGCCCACCCCTTCCGGCCCGCGCAACAGCCAAGCATGGTGCAGGCGACCTGCTCCCCAGGCCTCCAGAAACGCAGCCTCCGCCGCGTCCTGTCCGTGCAACGTCATAGCCTCGCGCGGATGGGGCAGGGCGCCGCGGCGGTCCGGCTCCGGCGGGGTGTCGTCAGTGCTCATGAGTGCTGATCCAGGCGAGGCAGCCGCGGGGTGAGCGCGGCCCACAGCCGCGCCTCCACCTCGTTGGGCGACGCATCGGCATCGATGACCGTGCAGCGCTCTGGCTCGGCGCCGGCAATGGCGTGGAAGGCGTTGCGCAGTGCTTCCTGGAAGGCGAGCCCCTTCTGCTCGAACCGGTCCTCCCCACCCCGCGCCGTTGCGCGGGAAAGTGCGGCACTGGGCGCGAGATCGAGGATCAAGGTGAGATCCGGGTCCAGGCCGATCGCAAGGCCGTGCAGCGCGTCGACCAGGCTGCGGGCGGCGGCGGCCTGATAGGCGCGGGTTGAATCCACGTATCTGTCACACAGCACCACCTCGCCTGCCGCGAGCGCCGGTGCGATCACCCGCTCCACATGGTCCCGCCGCGCGGCGGTGAACAGCAGCGCCTCCGCCTCGGGCGACCAGCGCCCCGGCTCACCGTTCACGAGCAGGTCGCGGATCGCCTCCGCCCCCGGCGCGCCCCCTGGCTCGCGCGTCAGCCGCACCCGATGGCCCGCCTCCTCCAGTCGTGCCGCCAACGCGCGCGCCTGGGTGGACTTGCCGGCACCGTCCGGCCCCTCGAGCGTGACGAAGAAGGCGCCGGGCGCCCGCGCCGGCCACCGAGGGGAAGGCGTCACGGCGCCTCGTTCCTCAGCAGCCTGGTCCACGGCGCGTCCGCTCAGAGGCCGGCAAGCGCGAGGGCGCGGTAGATCAGCAACTCGGCCGCCGCCTCCATGCGCACGAGAAAACCGCCGGGCGGCACGTCCTCTGTCGCCACCAGCGGCACGCGGCGGAGCGGCAGGCCCGGCACTTCGATCTCGAGCGCGCCCAGCACATCGCCTTCGGCAATCGGTGCGGGGAGCGGGCCTTCGTAGTGAGCAGTCACGGTCGTCCGGTCGAGATCGCCGAGGGGCGCTGTCAGGATCACGTCCTCAGCCGGCGCAAGCGGCACCGTCGGCGCCGCGCCCGTCCAGGTCTCCGCATCGATCACGGGCTCGCCCGCTTTCTGCAGCACCTTCGTGTCGAAGGCACGGAAGGCCCAGTTCATCAGCCGCTCCGCCTCCTGGCGCCGCTGCGCCACGCTTTCGAGGCCCGCGACCACGAGCAGCACGCGCCGCCCCTCGCGCTCAGCCGACGCCACGAGCCCGTAGCCCGCCTCGGAGGTGTGACCGGTCTTCAGCCCGTCCGCGCCCTCCACGCTGCCCAGCAACGGGTTCCGGTTGCGCTGGGTGATCCCGTCCCAGGTGAACTCCCGCTCGGAGAAGAGCGCATAGTGCGCGGGGAACTCCAGGATTATGCGCTCGGCGATCTGAGAGAGCGCCCGCACGCTGATGCGGTGGTCGGGATGCGGCCAGCCGGTGGCGTTGGCGAACATGGCGTTCTCGATGCCCAGCTCCGCCGCCCGCCGGTTCATCAGCTTCGCGAAGTCCGCCTCCGTCCCCGCAATCGCCTCGGCGAGTGCCACGGCCGCGTCGTTGCCGGACTGGATCACGACGCCGCGCAGGAGGTTCTCGACGCTCACCCGGCTGCCCTGGCGAACGAACATGCGCGAGCCGCCCAGCGAGGCGGCGTTCGCGGAGATCAGGAACTCGTCGGAGAGCTTCAGGCGCCCGCTTTCCAGCTGCTCGAAGACCATCATGTTGGTCATGAGCTTCGACATCGAGGCGGGCGGCAGCATCTCGTCCGCGTTCTTCTCGAGCAGAACGGCGCCCGAGAGCATGTCGATCACGATGGCTGCGCGGGCAGGGGTGGACTGCTGGGCCGTGGCCGGGAGCGCGACGAGGGCCACAAGCAGGCAGAGAGCCTGGGCGAGACGGCGGGCGATAGACGACATGACGGGCTCCCTACGGTCGCTCGCTCTGTTCCTAGCGAAGCCCGCCGCCTGCGCCTAGAGGCGTCCTCGGATCAGCTGCCGGTCTGAAGCTCGAAGCTCTTGCGATAGAGGCCGCCATCCGTGTCCCGGCTCGTCACCTGCATCGCGCTCGCACCCACATCGCGATAGGTGAAGCGCAGCGCCGGGTCCTCCGAAATCGAGATGCCGCCGGTCATGCGGAAGAGCTCGGTATCGTCCAGCGTCACGGTCATCTCGTCGATGAAGAACGCCGGGATGTGGAGGAGCGTCACCTGGTCGACCTGGAAGCCCGAGTTCTGCGGGTGGCGCACCATCACCTGCGCCTCGCGATAACCCTTGGGCGCCCCGTCATCCCCGAAGTCCCGGATCTTGGTGCGGCCAAGCTGCGCGAGCGCGGCCTCCGCATCCTTCGTGGCCGGCGCGGCGCAGCCGCCGGAGGCCTTCACGAACCGTCCAACCTCGATCAGGCTGCCGTCATCCAGCGTCGCAACCGCGCGGATGTTCGAATAAGCGTTCACGCGGAGGCGGGTGGAGAGCGTGATGTCCGGCCCCATCGCCTCGCCGAAGGTGAACTCGGCTGCCACGGGCGCGGGGTTCTCCTCCACGATCAGGACCATCTTCTCCACGCGGCGCCCGGTCTCCGGCGCAATGCGGATCTCGACGGGGACGATCGCCGCGTCGGCCGCGCGGGTGGGCGCGTCCATGTCGATGATCGCGTCGCCATCGGCGATCTCCTGACCGGGCCAGAGTTGATCGCGGATCAGCTCCCAGGTTTCGCCCGGGCGATCCGGCGCGCCGCCGGCGAAGGCCGGTGCAGCCAGGAGAGCGACGGCAATGCCGAGCGCTGCGACGGTGCCCTTGCGGAGATGAACCCGATCCATACCGCTTTCCTCCCGATTATTTCATAGTCATGACGACACGCTACCAAACAGGCGCCCCTAGGTCACGCCGAAGGCGAACAGGTAACATCCCCGTGTAACCCGTACGTCATGGCTTCTCATAAACTGAGGTTCGGTGATGCGACGTTGCGGCAGGGCGCGTGCGTCGTTATCTTTTAGGGAGGTTTGCCAAAGGGAGAGACACCATGGCTTGGACTGCGCCGAAGATCGAAGAGCTGAGCTGCGGCATGGAAATCAACATGTACTTCCCGGCCGATGATGAAGGCACGCTCTTCTGATCAGCCCTCCGGCTGACGAACATCGCCAGACGTAAGAGAGGCGCGCCGGTTGACCCGGCGCGCCTCTTCTTTTCTCCGACGCGTTGCTCAGCAGTCGGGCTTCAGCACCGCCTTGCCGTCCACCATCCCGACCAGGCTGACCGAGCAGCCGCCGATCGTCGCGGAGCCGGCGGTGGGACCAACGCTCACGGTTCCAACGCCGCGGACGAAGAGGACGACATCGCCCTCGGCCCGGCGCGAGAAGAACACCGAGACGTCGCCAAGGGCACTTGCCTCGCCGACACCGAGCACCATGGCATCGGGCCCGGCGCTTGCGATGATGTCCTCGGTGGTGGCGGTGTCGGGCTCGGCCGTCGCTGCCAGGGCGAGCTTCGGTCCGTCCACCGCGCAGTTCGAGCGGAAGGCCGCGCTGCGCCCCTCGATACCGTCGAGTGCGATGGCGCAGTCGCCCGCCACCGCACCGGCATTGCCGCCAAGGGCCAGGACGAGATCACCAGCGCCCGCGACACGCAGATGCGCCGCATCGCCGGCGACGCGGGAGAAGAACACGCGCCCGTCGCCCACGCCGGCGGATTGTCCGGGCGAAAGCATGAATGTCTCGGCCGCATCGGCTGCGAGGACGGCCGGGGCGCTCGTGCCCGAGGCGGCCTCGCCTGAACAGTCGGTGTCGAGGAAGAGCTTCCGCGCCTCCGCCGCCACGAGCGACAGGCTGCAGCCATTCCCAAGCGCTGCGCGACCCGATGCGGGACCGACGCTGACATCGCCAAGGCCCGCCACGCGCAGGATCGCATCGCCATCATGCATGCGGGAGGCGAAGATCCGCAGCCCATCGATCTCGGCGCTCTCGCCGAAAGCCAGCATCAGGTCGCTCTCCGGCGCAACCGGTTCCGGATCGGGCTCGGCGGAGGCGGTGGCCTCGGACGCGGCATCGGCAGCCCTGCCGGCGGTGGGGACCGAGAGCGCCGCGAGGCGCTCTTCCAGCGCAGCGCTCCGCGCCTCTGCCGCGTCGGCCAGCCCGTCGACGCGGGTGCCGAG
>JBCBHB010000158.1:0-6384 GCA_038526025.1 Pseudomonadota bacterium | reverse complement strand
CGTGCCCATCAGCGGATGGCGGCCCCGGGCAGCGGGCGCGACACCGAAGGCGGCAGTCGCCCAGCGCACGGCCTCTTCCAGCTCGGCGGCGCCGATCACGATGTGGTCGAGCCTGCTCGCCATCGCCTAGCGCTTGCCGCCGAAGAAGCGGGAGACGAGGCCCCCGCTTCGCGTCGCACTGGCAGCCTTCTTCGACTCGAGGCTCTGAGCGTCGATACCCGCGCCCGGCGGCACGACCAGCACCACAGGCTGGCGCGGGCGCATGAACCGGTCCGCCAGGCGGACGACGGCCGGTTCTTCCATGCCCGGACGGTGAAGCGGCTCATGGTCCTCGATGCGCTCCCCGGCGATCATCCGCCCCGCCATTTCCTTCGCCAGCATCTGCACGGTCACCGCGCCGATGGGCGCCGGCGCAATCTCCACCTCGCGGCCACAAAAAACCTTCAGCCCAAAGCTCATGACGCCGCGCATATCGCCCCCGCCGGCCTTCGCGCCCTTGATCTCGGCAAGCGAGTACCAGAGCGCGAGGGGGGCCTCGCCGCGCATCACGCTATCGGCGGCGGCTTCGATCTGCTCCGCGCCCCAGAAGCGCCAGCTCTCGGTCCAGAAGACCGCGATCGAGGGCGCCTCGCGCACCACCGTCGCCGTCACGAGGGTTAGGAGAGCGCTGTAGGCAGCGGCGATCTCAGCACATTCAACCGGCGCTTCCTCTGCATCGATGTCGGGCCACTCCGCGCTCAGCATCACATAGGCGGCCTGCGCGCGCGCAACCGGCTCGGGGTCGACATGTTCGATGAGACGGAGCGGCGGCAGCAGCTGCTCCGTTGGGTAAGGAGCGTTCACAACGCTCATCTGAACGGAGGCGCCATCCACGCTGATGACATGCGGCGTGCCGCTGCCTTCCTCGGCCTGCTTGCCACGCACCCGCCCGATCCCCGGGTAGCGAGCCCCCAGGGAGGTGGCAAAGTCCATCGCATCCGGCTTCCATCCGCCGTTCAGCAGGACATAGGCTTCGATGCGTGTCGTCATGTCCGCTCCGCTCGCTCCCCGCATGCGATATCGCACCAAGGGGCGTGCCGCGAAAGGGCAATTGGCGCCTCACGCCATATTTCTGCCCGATTTCAACTTTGCGTGGCAGCCCGACGTCGATCTATCGCCGATCGCGTGCTGCAAGGAGGCGAAGGCGCAGCGCATTGAGCTTGATGAAGCCCTGCGCGTCCTTCTGGTCGTAGGCGCCCGCATCGTCCTCGAAGGTCACGTGGCTCTCCGAGTAGAGGCTGTGATCCGACCGGCGACCGATCACGCTGGCCTGCCCCTTGTAGAGCTTCACCGTAACGCTGCCGCTCACATGGCGCTGGCTCACATCGATGGCGGCCTGCAGCATTTCGCGCTCGGGGCTGAACCAGTAGCCGTTGTAGACCAGTTCCGCATAGCGCGGCATCAGCTCGTCCTTGAGGTGCATCGCCCCGCGATCCAGCGTGAGGCTCTCGATGCCCCGATGCGCCGCAAGCCAGATGGTGCCGCCCGGCGTCTCGTAGATGCCGCGTGACTTCATGCCCACGTAGCGCCCTTCGACAAGGTCGAGCCGCCCGATGCCATGCTTGCCACCGAGCTCGTTCAGGCGCGTGAGCATGGCGGCCGGCGAGAGCGCTTCGCCGTTCACACTCACCGGGTCACCCGCTTCGAAGCCGATCTCGATGATCTCCGGCGTGTCCGGCGCATCCTCGGGGTGCACGGTGCGCTGATAGACATAGTCCGGCGCGGGCTGGCTCGGATCTTCCAGCACCTTGCCCTCCGAAGACGTATGGAGAAGGTTCGCATCCACCGAGAACGGCGCCTCGCCGCGCTTGTCCTTCGGCACCGGCACCTGATGCGCCTCGGCCCATTCGATGAGCGTTGTGCGCGAGGTCAGGTCCCATTCCCGCCAGGGCGCGATCACCTTGATCTCCGGTTCCAGCGCATAGGCGGAAAGCTCGAAGCGTACCTGGTCGTTGCCCTTGCCGGTCGCGCCATGGGCAATGGCGTCTGCCCCCGTCTCGCGCGCGATTTCCACGAGGCGCTTGGAGATGAGCGGGCGCGCGATGGAGGTGCCGAGCAGATACTGCCCTTCATAGAGCGCGTTGGCCCGGAACATGGGCGCGCAGAAGTCCCGCACGAACTCCTCGCGCAGATCCTCGATGAAGATCTCCTTCGCCCCCATCATCTCGGCCTTGGCCCGCGCGGGTTCCAGCTCTTCGCCCTGGCCGAGATCGGCGGTGAAGGTGACGACCTCACACCCCTTCTCCACCATCAGCCATTTCAGGATGATCGAGGTATCGAGCCCGCCCGAATAGGCCAGGACCACTTTCTGGGGTGCGCTCATCGCCAGTTGCCTCCGCGCTGCTCTATGGGGCGCGCGCTTCCGCCCGGCCCGGCCGCCGCGCGGTCTAAGCGGCGCAGGCGGTGACCGCAAGGGTCCTCGCCGCTGTAGAATGGCTCCGGCTTCGCCCACCAAGGTTGGGCGATTGCGCGCGCTCGGTCTGTGGGCTCATGACCCATCTGGCGCCACCACGGCCAGCCGCTGCCCTCCAACCCGCTGCGCAAACCCGGCAACGTCGCGCCAGACCCGCTCGGCGTCGAGGTCGCGGAAGAGCAGATGCCAGCCCTCCGGATACCGGATCACCGTCTCGCGTCCCGGGAGACGATCGAAGACCGCCTCGGTGCGCGCCAAGGGCACGATCTGGTCCTTCTCGCCGAGCAGCAGCAGCGAAGGGATGTCCACCGCCTCCGCCGCCCCTGCCGCCGCATCGGTCACGCGCACGAGACCGAGCAATTCACGCGCAGAGGGCCGGCCGAGATAGTAGGGATCCCGCCCCAGCGCGCGCAGCGCCTCGATGTTATCGCTTGCCTGGATCCGGACCACGCCCTCGCCGGTGAACCGCCTGTCCGGCGCGACGAAAGCTGCGCTCCACGCGGCCAGCCGATGCAGCGGATTGAGCGCCTGCCCGCCCCAGATTGCCGGCGCCGCCAGCACCAGGCCATCCACGCCCAGTCCACCATCGGCCCGGCGCGGGTCTGCTGCCGCAAGCGCCACGCCGCCGCCCATGGAGTGACCCACGACGATGATGGGCACGTCGGGGTGACGACCGCGCAGATGCTGGGCCATGGCGACCGCGTCAGCTGCCAGGCCTTCGGCGCCGGGCCACCGGCCGCGCGTGGGACCCCGCCCGAAGCCCCGCTGGTCCGGCGCGTAGGTTAGGATGCCGGCCGTCGACCAGTGCGCCGCCGCCGCCGCGTAAGTGGAAGCCCCGTAGTCACCGAAGCCATGGAGCGCGAGGATCACCGCCGTCAGCTGCCCCTCCGGTGCCCATCGCGTGGTCGGCAACAACGTACCGTCCGACGCTGGAAGGTCGAGCGTCACGTCTTCTTCCGCGCGGTCCCCGACCAGCGGCTCGCCCGGCGCGGCCTCCGGCAGGGGACCCCCCGCCGCACAGGCGCCGAGCAGGAGAGCGAGCGCCGCACACCAGAACGCCTTCCGGATCACCGGACCAGCGCCGCCACGCGCGCGCGGAGTTCAGGCAGCACGTCGGCCTCGAACCAAGGGTTGCGCTTCAGCCAGGCAGTGTTGCGCCAGCTCGGATGGGGCAAGGGCAGAATGCCAGCCGGGCTCTCCCGCCACGCCGCCACCCGTGCCGTGAGCCCGCCCTTCGGCGCGCGCCCCAGATGCCAGCGCTGGGCGTACTGACCGATGGCCAGCGTCAGCCCGATGTTGGGAAGAAGCCCCAGCATCGCTTCCCGCCAGGTCTCAGCGCAAAGCGGCGGCGGGGGCAGATCGCTGCCTTTCGCATCGTATCCGGGAAAGCAGAAGCCCATCGGCACGATCGCGATGCGAGAGGCATCGTAGAAGATGTCCCGTCCGACGCCGAGCCACGCGCGAAGCCGGTCGCCCGAGGGGTCGTCGAAGGGCAGCCCCGAGCGATGCGCCCGCATGCCAGGTGCCTGGCTGGCAATCAGCAGCCGCGCGCGCGGATCGAGCTGAAAGATCGGCCGGGGCGTGTGCTGCGTCTCGGTCGCCGCAAAGCGCAACGCGCAAAGCCGGCATTCCTTCAGTCGAGCCGTGATCTCCGATGGCTCCACGGCAGCGTCCCGCGCCAGTGCCGCCTCACGCCTCATGGATACCGAGGCGCGCGGCAACGCGATGGCGGGCAATCGCGGCGTCCCTGTCCTCGACATAGAGAAGACCGCAGAGCTTGCGCACAAGCGCGTTCTCCTCGTCGCTCCTGCTGCCATCGGCGTAGGCGACCTCCCAGACCGCCTCGATGATCGCAATGCGGTCCTCGAACGCCACGGCATTCTTCAAGGCGCTGGTGAAACGCTGCAGCCCGGCAGCGTTCTCCTCGACACTCTCGGCCTCCACGCGCAGCGCAGCAGCTTCAGCTCCGCTCAGCCCATAGCGCCGGCAGAGAACGCTATCGATATCGGCTTGTTCTTCGGTGTCGTAGCGCCCGTCGGAACGGGCGGCGCATACCAGGATCACGGCGAGCGCGTCACGCGCATCGCGGGGAGCCAGTCGGGCGGGAGGGCCATCGTGCCCCGTCAGCGTTTTCATGATACGGTCAAACATCGTCGGCATATAGCGCCGCACATGCGCCGCCGAAAGCGTCCGTTTCGGGATCCCCAACAGCGTGCCTGCGTGACCTGCCGCCGCATCTCCTCTAGAACGGCGGCCAGCAGCGAGCCGGGACTGGAGAAACCCATTGGATCACCCCGTGGATGCCCCCCAAGAGGACAACCTCGTGACGCAGGAAACGCACCGCGCCCCAGGCGTCTCCGTCCGAATCGGCCCGGCGCTCTTCGCCAATGACGCGCCCGCATCCCTGATCGCCGGTCCCTGCCAGGCGGAGGGCGCAGCCCATGCGGTCGACATCGCGGGCCAGCTCAAGGAAATCGCCGCCGCCAACGGGATGGGCGTGGTCTTCAAGGCGAGCTTCGACAAGGCCAATCGCACCTCGCTCGGCGGCAAGCGGGGGCTGGGCATCGATGAGGGTCTCGCCGTTCTGGCTGAGGTGAAGCGCGCGACCGGCCTGCCCGTGCTCACGGATGTGCATCTGCCCGACCAATGCGCCCGCGTGGCCGAGGTGGTCGACGCCCTGCAGATACCAGCCTTCCTCTGCCGGCAGACCGATCTCCTGCTCGCCGCCGGCGAGACCGGCCTGTCCGTCAACGTGAAGAAGGGCCAGTTCCTCGCGCCTTCGGGCATGCAGAACGTGGCCGAGAAGATCGCCAGCACCGGGAACAACCAGATCATGCTGTGCGAGCGCGGCTCGAGCTTCGGCTACAACACGCTGGTGGTCGATATGCGCGCCCTGCCCCAGATGGCTGATACGGGCTATCCGGTCATCTTCGATGCCACCCATTCGGTCCAGCAGCCCGGCGGGCTCGGCAGTGCCTCCGGCGGGGAGCGCAAGTTCGCCCCAGTGCTGGCGCGCGCGGCCGCCGCCATCGGGATCGCCGGCTGGTTCATCGAGTGCCATCCGGACCCGGACAACGCGCCCTCCGATGGGCCGAACATGATCCCGATGGATCAGATGCCGGCACTCATCGCCCGCCTCGCCGCCTTCGACCGGCTGGCGAAGAGCGCCTGATCGCGGCGCCACGCCCCACCGAAGCCCTCCGCCGACGCCCCCCACCGACGCCACCCACCGACGCCCACCCACGAGGTCATCATGAGCCTGCCTGCGCCCCGCCAGACAGTCGAGCAGAACACCTGGGACAGCCTTTCCCTGCCCATGATCAAGCCGACGGGATTTCGGGAGTACGATGCGCGCTGGCGCTACCCAGAGGAGATCAACCTCCTCGGCATTCAGGCGCTCGGCCTCGGCCTCGCCACACAGCTGCACGAGGCAGGGCTGCCGGCGGTGGTGGCAGTAGGCAACGACTACCGCTCCTACTCGCTCGCCATCAAACAGGCGCTGACCCTCGGGCTCGTGACAGGCGGCGCAGAGGTGCACGATATCGGCCCCTGCATCACGCCCATGGCCTATTTCGCGCAGTTCGATCTCGGCGCGCAGGCCTGCGCCATGGTCACGGCGTCCCACAACCCGAACGGCTGGACCGGCGTGAAGATGGGCATGGAGCGCCCGCTCACCCACGGGCCGGAGGAAATGGCGAGGCTTCGCGACATCGTTCTGAAAGGCGAGGGCGTGATGCGTGCCGGCGGCAGCCTCACCCGCGCCGAGGGCGTGTTCGAGCGCTACATCGACGATCTGGCGGGGGGCTTCCGCATGTCGCGCCCGCTGCGCGTGGTCTGCGCCACCGGGAACGGCACGGCCTCCGCCTTTGCGCCGGAGGTGCTGCGGCGCATCGGCGTGGACGTGATCGAGAGCCACAACGCGCTCGACTACA
>JBCBHB010000157.1:0-6441 GCA_038526025.1 Pseudomonadota bacterium | reverse complement strand
CGGCAACGCGGTGCTTTGGCATTGCGGCGGCGGGCGGGCCGTGCATAGCGTCGGGGCCAACGAAAACGGGGGCCAGCGCGCCCCGACACCGGGAGAAACGCCATGAGCTTCATCCGCACAGCCCTTGCCGCCGGCGCCCTCGCGCTCGCCGCCATGCCCGCTTCGGCCGAGACGCGCGTGACCTACAAGTCGGCCAAGACCACGTCGTCCTACTACCAGATGGCCGTGCAGATCGCCGAGGCGATGAAGGCCGGCACGGATGGCGAGGTGATCGTCACGGTCGAGGAGAGCCAGGGCTCGGTGCAGAACGTGATGGAGGTCCGGGCACGCGGCGGGGACTATGTGTTCACCACCCCGCCGGTGCTGGTGCGCCTCGCGCAGGGCGGCAAGGCGATGTTCGAGGGCAAGGGCGATCCGGCATTCGACGAGATCCGCGCGCTCTTCCCGATCCCCAGCCTGACGATGCACTTCGTGGCGCGCGCCGATGCGGGGATCGAGACCTTTGCGGATCTCGAAGGCAAGACCGTGCTGCTCGGCAAGGGCTCCTTCGGCGCGCGGGAAGGGGAGAAGTATCTCGGTCTCTTCGGGCTCGAGGGGAAGGTGGAGATCGCGGATGTGGAGCTCTCCAACGCCGTGCCCGCGCTCACCAACGGCCAGATCGATGCCTTCGTGACCGCCGGATCGTGGCCTGCGCCCAACGTGATCGAGGCGGCGGCGTCGGTGGGCGTGACCGTGCTCTCGCTCGACGATGAGCAGATCGCGGCGACGAAGCGCACGCGGATCGAGATCCCCGCCGGTACTTACAGGGGGCAGGACGCAGCGATCGTGACCACCTCGCTGCCCGTTGTCGCCTACACCACGACGAAGATGGACGACGAGACGGCGTATCTCCTGACCAAGACCTTCTGGCAGCAGAAGGCGAAGATGGAGGAGAGCGCGCCGTGGTGGATCGGGGCGAATGAGGGGCTGCTGGAGACGATCAGCGGCAAGATCCACCCGGGCGCGCAGCGCTACTACACGGAAGCCGGCATCGCGCTGACCGACGCGCAGAAGTGACGCCGCGGTGACGCTGGCGGAGACGGACCGGGCGCCGGGTGCTGGCGGCACCGCGGCGCCCGGGCTGTTGGGGGCGAAGGCCGGGTGGCCCTGGGCCGTGCTCGGCCTCGCCGTGATCCTCTTCCATATGGGTCTCGTCTTCTCGGGCCTCGTGCCCAATCTCGTCGCCCGGCCCATCCACATGGCGCTGGCGCTGCCCTTCGTTCTGGTGCTGGGCGCAAGGGGGCCGCTGGAGCGGCTCACGGGCTGGGGTCTCGCGGCGCTCGGCGTGGGCGCCTGCCTCTGGATCGTGGCGAACGAGGCGGCGCTGGGGGACCAGTACGGGTTTCTGGAGGGGAACTTCCAGATCGCCATCGCCGCGGTGCTGATCGTGACCGTGCTGGAAGGCGCGCGCCGGGCCATCGGCTGGCCCTTGCCGCTGGTGGCGGCCGCGGCGCTGCTCTACGGGCTCTTCGGCCAGCACATCCCGGGCGAGTTCGGGCATTCCGGCACGCCGCTGGCGAGCTTCCTCGGCACGCTGGTGATCGCCGAGGGCGGGCTATGGGGGTCGCTCACGGGTGTTTCGGTGAACGTCGTCGCGGTCTTCGTGATCTTCGGGGCGGTGCTCAACGCGGGGCAGGCGGGGCAGGGCTTCATGAACATCGCGGCGGCGGCGGCCGGTCGGCTTTCCGGCGGGGCGGCGAAGGTCTCGGTGCTCTCCTCCGCGCTCTTCGGCTCTATCTCGGGCTCGGCCTCGGCGAACGTGGCCTCGACCGGCGCGATCACCCTGCCGGCGATGACGGGGCTCGGCTATCCGAAGCGGCTGGCGGGGGCGGTGGAGGCCGTCGCATCATCTGGCGGGCAGATCATGCCGCCGCTGATGGGGGCCGGCGCCTTCGTGATGGTGGAGCTGACGGGGGTGCCCTACGAGGGGATCATGGCCGCGGCGCTCCTGCCGGCCATCCTCTACTTCCTCGCCGTCTGGATCGGGATCGACGCCTTTGCCGCGCGCCGGCCGCTGCCGGGCCTGCGGGCGGAGGACCAGCCGGGGGCGCGGGCGGTGATCATCACCTCCGGCTTCTTCGCCATCCCCTTCGCCATCCTGCTCGGCGCCATGTTCGCCGCCGGATTCACGCCGCAATACGCGGCGGCGCTGGCCATCGTCGCCGGCGCGGCGCTCTTGCTGCCGGATGGCGGCTTGCGGATCGAGGGGCGGGCGGCGCTGGAGCGGATGACGGCGGCCTGCCTCGCGGCAGGGCGGCAGGTGGCGCTGATCGCGTCCATCATCCTCTGCGCCTCGCTGGTCATCGGGGTCCTCTCGATCACCGGGCTCGGCGTGAAGATCACCTCGCTCATTCTCTCGGGCAGCGGCGGTGCGCTCTGGCCCGCGCTGCTGCTGACGGCGCTTGCCTGTCTCGTGCTCGGCATGGAGGTGCCCACGACGGCGGCTTACGTCATCTGCGTCTCCGTCGCCGGACCTGCGCTGATCGAGCTGGGGCTGGCGCCGCTCGAGGCGCACCTCTTCGTCTTCTGGTTCGCGCTTCTCTCAACCATCACGCCGCCGGTATGCGGGGCGGTGTTCATCGCGGCGGGCATGGTGGGGGAGAACTGGCTGAAAGTGGCGATGACGGCGATGGCGCTCGGCATCGGGCTCTACCTCATCCCGCTCGGCATGGTCGCGGCGCCATCGCTCCTGGCGCTGGCCGACGCACCGCTCCTGGCGCTCGCCGCCGCGCTCAAGCTGGGGCTCGGGCTGGCGGCGATGAGCCATGCGGTGATCGGCGGGCGCGCGGTGTGGCAGCGGCTGGCGCTCGGCGCTGTCGGGGCAGCACTCATCTTCGCACCCTTTCCCTTGGGTTGAGCGCCAAGCGCCACCGCCGGCCACATCGTGCCTAGCCGGGCATCTCGGGCACGTCGTCGGGCACCGTGAGCGTCGCGGCAGTGGCGGCGAGGATGTCGTCGACACTGACGCCCGGGGCCCTTTCGCGGAGGACGAGGCCGGCTTCCGTGGGCTCGATCACCGCCAGCTCCGTGACGATCAGGCTTACGCGGCGCATGGCGGTGAGCGGCAGGGTGCATTCGGGCACGATCTTGGGCGTGCCCTTCTGGCTGTGCACCATCGCGACGATCACGCGCCTGGCGCCGGCCACAAGGTCCATCGCGCCGCCCATGCCCGGGACCATCTTGCCCGGTACGGTCCAGTTCGCGAGGTAGCCGCGCTCGTCCACCTGCAGGCCGCCGAGCACGGTCATGTCGAGATGCCCGCCGCGGATGAGGCCGAAGCTCATGGCGCTGTCGATGGATGCAGCACCGGGCACGGCGGTGACGAAGCCGCCGCCCGCATCCGTCAGGTCCGGATCCTCCATGCCCTCCGGCGGGCGGGCGCCGAGGCCGATCACCCCGTTCTCCGCCTGGAAGAAGACATGCACGCCATCGGGCAGGTAGTTGGCCACCATGCTCGGCAGGCCGATGCCGAGGTTCACCAGCGTGTCGGGCTTCACCTCGCGCGCGACACGGCGGGCGATGACTTCCTTGGGGTTCATCGGGGCGTCCGGCATCACGCGGCCCTCTCGATCATATGGTCGACGATGATGCCCGGCGTCTTCACGCTGTCGGGCGAGATCACACCGATGGGCACGATATGGGCGGGCTCGGCGATGACGGTTTCCGCCGCCATCGCCATGATCGGATTGAAGTTATGGGCGGTGAGCGAGTATTCGAGATTGCCCACATAATCCGCCTGCCGCGCGGCGATGAGGGCGAAATCCGCGTGGATCGGCGTCTCGACGAGGTAGCGCTTGCCCTCGACCTCCACGCTCTGCTTGCCCTCCTCCACCGGCGTGCCGATGCCGGTGGCGGTCAGCACGCCGCCGAGGCCGAAGCCGGCGGCGCGGATGCGCTCGACCAGCGTGCCCTGGGGGACGAGCTCCACATCCATCTCGCCGGAGATCATCTTGGCCTGCGTCTCGGGGTTGAGGCCGATATGGCTGGCGATGCAGCGCGTGATGGCGCCGGCGGTCACGAGCTTGCCGATGCCGTGGCCGGGATAGGCCGTGTCGTTCGCCACCACCGTGAGGTTCCGGGCCCCGCGTGCCACCAGCGCATCGATGACCCGGTGGGGCGAGCCCACGCCCATGAACCCCCCGATATGGATCGTGGCGCCATCGGGGATTAGCGCTGCCGCTTCGCTCGGCTTGATGGCCCGTTTCATGACCCCTCCGTTCCGTGGTGCAAGAGCAGCCTACCCACCGACCGCGACGCGATGAAGACGGCGATCGCGCGACGGTGCGCGGTGCCTCCTGTGGGCCGCATGTGGGCCGCATGTGGAGAGTATCATCCCCGTACTTCACTCGGGAGAAGCGTTGACCCAATGTCGCTCGATCCCTCGCGCCCTGCTCCGCGCCGGGGCCGGGGTGGAAGTGCATGCAATCGCTCGTCAACATCGCCTTTCCGATCTTCTCGATCATGGCGCTCGGCTACTGGGCCGGGTGGCGGGGGCTGTTGAACAGTGCCTCGACCTCGGCGCTCAACCGGTATGTGTTTCTCTTCGCGCTGCCCGCGGCGATGTTTGTGTTCACGGCGCGGGCGGATATCGCCTCGGTGCTGAACTGGCCCTTCATCGCCGCCTATCTCCTCGGCTCGGCGGGGGTGGTGGTGCTGGCGGTGCTGGCGGCGGCTTTCGTGTTCCGCCTGCCGCGAACGGAGGTGGCGATGCACGGGGCGCTCGCCTCCTACGGCAACGCCGGATACATGGGCATCCCGATCTTCCTGACCGCTTTCGGCGCGGAAGGGATCCTGCCCGCGATCGTGGTCAATCTCATCGGGCCGATGACGGCCATGGCGGTCGTGATGCTGGTGCTGGAGGTGATGCAGCAGCCCGACGCCTCGCCCGCCCAGCATGCGAAGCGGATCGGGCGGACCTTCGTGGCGAACCCGGTGCTGGTGGCGTCGCTCGGCGGGATCCTGTTCTCGCTCCTCGCGCTGCCGCTGCCCACGCCTGTGGGCAACCTGCTCGATCTTCTGGCATCCTCCGCAGGGCCCACGGCGCTCTTCGCGCTCGGGCTCTCGCTCGTCGGAAACTCGGTGCTGGGGGACCTGGCGGAGATCGGCTGGCAGACGGTGCTGAAGCTTGTGCTCCATCCGCTCTTCGTCTGGCTCTGCGCGACCTACCTTTTCGCGCTCGACCCGTTCTGGGCGATGTCGGCGGTGATCCTGGCGGCGCTGCCCACGGGGTCCTCGATCTTCATCGTGGCCGAGCAATACGGCGTGGCCCCGCGGCGCACCTCCGCCACCGTGGCGCTGACGACGCTGCTTTCGGTCGCGACGCTGACGGCGCTTTTCATCGTGCTCGGGGTGTCCTGAAGACGGCGATCGAGATCCGCGGTTAATGCATGCGTGGCAAGCGCTATGCGTCGCGCAGCGCAGCTGATAGAACCGTTTACATTCATGCGGATATTGGCCGATATGGGGCCGCTTCCCGCCCATTCGGGACCACCGCCTGGGAAGCGTGCGAATGTAAAACGGGAGGAGATCACCATGACCGAGCGCCGCTTCTCCGGCCTCGTCGCCGCCACTCTGGGGCTTGCCATGCTGGCCACCGCGCCGATGGCGCTGGCCGATGCGGGCGCGACCGATGAGGAGGACTACCTCATCGTGGATGTGAGCGACCTGGTGGACCTCTGCAACGCGAAGGTCCAGGAGCCCAACTTCGCCTCTGCCATCCATATGTGCCACGGATACATCGTGGGTGCGCATCAGCTGCACGAGGCCGCGGTGAAGCCGTCGGAGACGGGCGGCTTCTACTGCCTGCCCTCGCCCCCGCCCTCGCGCGATGCGGCCGTGCTGGCCTTCGTGAACTGGGCGCGCGCGACCGACGGCGCCATGGGGCTGCCGGCGATCGAGGGCCTGATGCGCTGGGCCAACAGCGAGTTTCCCTGCGGCTGAGGCCGTGACAAGAGATCTGAGGACAACGTCATGAAGAAGACGGTTATCGCCATCGCTGCCCTGGCCTTCCTCTCGGGCTGCGCGGGGCTCAGCGACACCGAGCAGCGCGCGCTCACCGGCTCGGCCGCCGGCGCGGCGGGCGGTGCGCTCATCGGTGCTATCGCCGGCAATGCCGGCCTGGGCGCGGCCATCGGGGCCGGCGCGGGCCTTGCGGGCGGCCTGATCACCGACAAGGTGCAGAAGGACAAGGAGGCCGCCTATCGCCGCGGCTACAACGCCGGCGCCCAGTCGAACTGACCTGACTGCCTTGCCGCCCCGGCCACCGGGGCGGCGCTCCTCTTCCCTGAGTGGGTAACGGGTGATGGAGAGCGCCATGGCGTATGGCTCCGATGTGGTGCGGCTATGCCGTGTGGCCTTGGCGGCCGCCGCCCTCTGGGCGCTTGCCGGCGTTTCCGCGCTGGC
>JBCBHB010000156.1:0-6447 GCA_038526025.1 Pseudomonadota bacterium | reverse complement strand
CACGGTCCTGTCACAGTCAAATGCCGCGAATGCCACCCGTCGGCAGGCGTCACCAGAAGTGACGCCGGATGCGCAACCTATGAAGCGGCGCTCGACGATCGCCGGTTGCTCGCTCACCGGGCGTGCTTCCGGCTGCATGAGGTCGAGGCACGATATCGCGGCCCCGCTGCCACTCTCCACCTTCTCGACACGCTAGCCATCGAGCCAATCGCCCCCACCAGAGGCTGAAGCGAAGGACGACGCGAAGACCGAAGAGCGCCCGGTGGCAGCTTAGGGGCTCGAGGCGGACATTCGTGGCGGGTGACCTTTGCGGCTAGGCTGGCTTCGATGTGGGCTTGTTCGGCTCGGGCCGGTGTCCAGGGCCGGCGGGTGGTGGGTGACATAGCGCCGCGGGGGTGGGTGGCGCGGGGCGGGTTGTGACGCGCGTCGCGCGGGCGCTATGTCGCGAGGCATGACACAGACACTCACCATTCTGGGGATTGGCGCCTGTATCGCGGTGCTCGTGATCCTGACCATCGGCGTGGGCGGCTTCGGGTCGGGCAAGGCGAGCCTGAACTTCAGCCAGAAGATGATGCGCCTCCGGATCGCGGCGCAGGCCGTGGCCGTGGTGCTGCTGGTCGCCCTCGCGCTTGTCAGCCAGTCCGGGGAATGAGAGACCGTCGGCGCTGAGGCAGGAGGAGCTGGCATGGTCGTTCTGAACAAGATCTACACGCGCACGGGCGATGCGGGCGAGACGGCGCTGGGCGATGGCAGCCGGGTTGCCAAGCACAGCGCGCGGGTGACCGCCTATGGCACGGTCGACGAGCTCAATGCGACGCTGGGCATGGCGCGCCTCCATGCGGAGGGTGAGATGGCCGAGCGCATTTCGCGCATTCAGAACGATCTCTTCGATCTGGGCGCGGATCTCTGCACGCCGGACATGGAGAGGGATGGGGAGCGCGAGTATCCGCCGCTCCGCATGGTGACCTCGCAGGTCGACCGGCTGGAGGCGGAGATCGATGCGATGAACGAGGTGCTGGAGCCGCTGCGTTCGTTCATCCTGCCCGGCGGCTCGGCGCTCGCGGCGCATCTGCATGTGTGCCGCACGGTGTGCCGGCGGGCGGAGCGGCTGACGATTTCGCTGACGGCGACCGAGGGTGTGAACGAGGCGGCGCTCAAGTATCTCAACCGCCTCTCCGACTGGTTCTTCGTGGCCGGCCGGATTGCCAACGACGACGGCAAGGCGGACATCCTGTGGGTTCCCGGCAAGAACCGCTGAGCGCTGCGCTCGCCGACGCGCTGGCGGCGGTCGAGGCCGCGGTCGCGCACGTGGCGCGCCCTCTCGATCTGCATGACTGGGACCCGGTCGCGCGGGAGGACAAGGCGCGCATCCTTTCGCGCGGACGCGACGAGCTCACGCCCCATGACCTCTATATGTACGTCGTCGAAGGACCCAACGAGCTGCCGCTGCACGAGGCGCAGTGGTTCCTCCCCGCCCTCTGTCGCCACCTCGCATGCTGTAAAACGTGTGGAGACCCGGTCGGTTCGGAGTTCGCCTTTGGTCTTCTTAGCCAGAGCGGCTTTCCGGAACGCTGGCCTGATCGTTCGGTGGCAGCAGTCGAGCGGTTTCTCTCAGCTCTAGTCGCCGACTTCCTTGAATATCCCGACCGCTGGCAGGCATCGCTCGGCGGCGAGTTCGAGGACGGACTACCACTCTTCTTTCAGATGGCCGAGCACGGTCGGATTGGCCTGCGATCGGTGGTAGATGGTGCGGCGGCGGTGCCTGAAGCTGCTCTGGCGCGCGCCATTGCGCGCTGGACACTCCACACCCACCCGCCGTCATACGACCTTATCGGCGGTGAGGGCTTTGAGGAGCGGGCGGGCCAGCTCGCCGCACATGCCTTCCTGTCGCCGGGAGGCATGGATTTCACGAAGTCTTGGCTGGTTCTTCAGGAACCCTGGATCATTATCCCGCGCGCCCTCGAAGGGGAGACGGAGCCGGAATGGCAGGATGTGTTGGACGAGGCGGCCACGCTGTGGGCCGCGGCGGCGCGGGATGGGCGCGAGGGGCGGGCGGTCTCGCCCTGGCGCTCGCGCTCGCGGTACTTGCGCCGCTACCGGGCGAGGCCGCGCCGTCGGTCTGGCCCGGGCCCGACGACGGGTTGAGGGCGATACCGCCGGGCGCGGCGGCGCCGGCCAAGGCCCCGGCCGCACCGAGGCGGAACGAGAAGAACGTGGCGGCGCTGGCCAAGGGCGCGCGGATCTGCGCGCTGATCAAGGGAGCGGCCAGCGAGCACGGGCTGCCGCCGCCCTTCTTCGCGCGGCTGATCTGGAAGGAAAGCCGGTTCGACGAGAAGGCGCTGAGCCCCAAGGGCGCGCAGGGCATTGCGCAGTTCATGCCGGGCACGGCGAAGCTGGTAGGCCTGAAGGACCCTTGGGACCCGGCGCAGGCCATCCCTGCCTCTGCCTCGCATCTGCGGGACCTGCGCAACGCGCTGGGCAACTGGGGGCTGGCAGCAGCGGCCTACAATGCGGGCGAGGGGCGGGTGAACCGATGGCTGCGCGGCCGCGCGGGCCTGCCGGGCGAGACGCGGGACTACGTGTACTCGATCACCGGGGAGCCGGCGGAGTTCTTCCGCAAGCGCGCCGCCAGCCTGCCGGACCGACCGCTGGCCAAGAACACGAGCTTCGATGCGGCCTGTGCGGCGCTGCCGATCATCCGCACCCGCTCGGTCTTCGGCACGCCGCGGCTGCCCTGGGGCGCACAGGTGGCGGGGAACGTGAACAAGAGCCGGGCGGCGGCGCAGATGAACCGGGTGAAGCGGCGCTATGCCCGGGCGATCGGCGGTGCGCCGATGCAGCTTGTGCCGAAGCGGGGACCGCGGGGTACGCGCGCGCTCTGGTCGGGCCAGGCGGGGGCAAAGTCGCGCCGGGAGGCGGCACGGCTTTGCCGCAAGATCAAGGTGGCGGGCGGCGCCTGCATCGTCCGGAAGAACTGATCGGGACGGGGCGCCGCGCGGGGCCGGTCACTCCGTCGCGGGAACGAGGTCGAGCACCCGCTTCGGCTCACCGCCGACCGTGAGCTGAAGGTCCTGAGACGTCTCATCGCCGCTGGTGAGCAGGATGGCCGCGACGCCGACGACGAGAATGCTGATGCCCAGCCCGAGCGCCGCCCAGTCGCGCACCCGGTGGCCGAATTGAAAGCGCGGAAACACCGCCATGACACTACCTCCACTTGCTGGCCCCTGATCAGCCATCAATCCTAGGTAGAGTCAACGCTGGAATGATGCGCCTGCTCACACCGGCAGACGCAGGGGAAGGTCAGTCCGCCGGCGCGAGCTGGTCGAACAGCCCGCCGAGGCCTTCTCCGCGGATCAGATCGAGGACGACGCCGCCCTCTTCGTTCGCAATATCGACAATCCCCATGGCCACGACCACGAGGGCAGCGCCGAGCGCCACCTGGTCGATGGTGATTGCACCGCGTGTCGAAGCGATAAAGGCACGCATGGGTGTCCCTCCAATGCGCCGAAAGAGAATCAGTCTCACCGCCCCCGCGTCAAGCCAGTACTTAATATCGATAGCGCCAACGGCCAGGAAACGCTGAAAGCGTGATCGCGACGACGCTGCGTCGCAGGTGTGCCTGTCTTGTCTTGACGCGTACGATATGGGAGCAGCATCGCCGGTTAGGAATCCCGGAATGGCCGCGGCCGGAGAGAGGCCGCCGAAAGGAGAACGCGATGAAGGTGCTCGTGCCCGTCAAACGCGTGATCGATTACAACGTGAAGGTCCGCGTGAAGGCGGACAACACCGGCGTCGATCTCGCCAACGTCAAGATGTCGATGAACCCGTTTGACGAGATCGCGGTGGAAGCCGCCATCCGTCTGAAGGAAGCGGGCAAGGCCAGCGAGATCGTCGCGGTCTCCGTCGGCGTGGCGAAGGCGCAGGAGACGCTGCGTACGGCGCTGGCCATGGGGGCGGACCGGGCGATCCTGATCGAGGCGGCCGACAGCCCCGAGACGGATATCGAGCCGCTGGCGGTGGCCAAGCTGCTGAAGGCCGTGATCGACGAGGAGCAGCCGGGTCTCGTGATCGCCGGCAAGCAGGCGATCGACAACGACCTCAACGCCACGGGCCAGATGCTCTCGGCCCTGCTCGGCTGGTCTCAGGCCACCTATGCCTCGGAGATCGAGGTCGAGGGCGACAGCGCGACTGTGACCCGCGAGGTCGATGGCGGGCTGCAGACCATCAAGGTCACGATGCCGGCGATCATCACGGTCGACCTCCGCCTGTGCGAGCCGCGCTATGCGTCGCTGCCGAACATCATGAAGGCGAAGAAGAAGCCGCTCGACGTGAAGAAGCCCGAGGATCTGGGCGTGGACGTCGCGCCGCGGCTTTCGGTCGTCTCGGTCGGCGAGCCGCCGGCGCGTAAGGCTGGGGTCAAGGTGAGCTCGGTGGACGAGCTCGTGGAGAAGCTGAAGACGGAAGCGGGGGTTCTCTGATGTCGGTTCTTCTGATCGCTGAAGTGAGCCAGGGCCAGCTTGCGGCGGATGCGACCGCGAAGGCGGTGACCGCGGCGAAAGCGCTCGGGCCGGTGACGGTGCTCTGCGCGTCGGACGGCTGCTCGAACGGTGCGACGGCGGAATGCGCGGCCTTCGACGGCGTGGCCAAGGTGCTCTGCGCCGACGACCCGATGTACGGCAACCAGCTGGCAGAGCCGCTGGCGGACCTGATCGTAAGCCTGGCGGGCGACTACACGCACATCATGGCGCCGGCGACGGTGGCCATGAAGAACGTGCTGCCGCGCGTGGCGGCGCTGCTCGACGTGATGGTGATCACGGATGTGCAGGAGATCGTGGACGCGGACACCTATGTGCGCCCGATCTATGCGGGCAACGCGATCCAGACCGTGAAGTCGGCCGATGCGACGAAGGTGGTCTCGATCCGGACCGCGAGCTTCGACGCGGCGGGCGCGCAGGATGCGGCCCCGGTCGAGAGCATCTCGGCGGCGGCGAACCCGGGCCTTTCGGAGTGGGTCGAGGACAAGGTGGTGGCGTCGGACCGGCCGGAGCTCACCTCCGCGAAGGTCGTCATCTCCGGCGGCCGCGGCATCGGCTCGAAGGAGAACTTCGCGCTGATCGAGAAGGTGGCGGACAAGCTGGGCGCGGCCACGGGTGCCTCGCGCGCCGCGGTGGACAGCGGGTATGCGCCGAATGACTGGCAGGTGGGGCAGACCGGCAAGGTGGTGGCGCCCGATCTCTACATCGCCGTCGGCATCTCGGGCGCCATCCAGCACCTCGCGGGCATGAAGGACTCGAAGGTCATCGTCGCCATCAACAAGGACGAAGAGGCGCCGATCTTCCAGGTTGCCGATTACGGCCTGGTGGGCGATCTCTTCGAGATCATGCCCGAACTCGAAGGCAAGCTCGGCTGACGCAGCTGAGTGGTTGACCCTGAGGCTCCGCGGTTCCGCGGAGCCTATTTTCTATTGTGCGTTATGACTTTTTTGCAGCTGGAGCCTTCTGCTTCTTCGGGCTCCTCTCCTTGATCGTGTGGTGGCCTGTTGAGTTGCGTTTCATCTCGAAAGCCCCGCTCTTCTCCACAAGACCACTGAGCTTAGACTCTCCGTAGGTCCGCGTGTCGAAGTCCGGCACCATCGCATGTAACTTCGCGCCAAGCGGGCCGAGCTTCACCCAGCCATCGTCGTCTTCCAACGCAGCGATCGCTCGGCGAATGAGCGGCACCGCTTTGCTGGGCGGATCCTTCTCGGGTGTAGCGATCGTGGCAGTGCCTTGAGAGGTGAGGTTCTCGACAAAGATGAAGCGGTTGCACGCGTTGCGGAAGGCCTCGGGGGCCTTCTTCTCGCCGATCCCGATCACCACCAATCCCTCTTCGCGCAGGCGCTGGGCGAGGCGGGTGAAGTCGCTGTCGGAGCTGACCAGGCACACGCCATCGAGCGTGCGTTTGTAGAGCAGGTCCATGGCATCGATGACGAGCGCGATGTCGGCGGCGTTCTTGCCGGTTGTGTTGTTGCGCTGTTGTTGCTGCAGGATGGCATGCGCCTGGATCGCACGATCCCACGACTTCAGCCCCTCGCTCGCGAAGTCGCCATACACACGACGAATCATCGCCTCTCCGAAAGTCGCCACCTCTTCGAAGATCGCATCTGCGTGGCGTGCACTCGCATTGTCGGCATCGATCAACACAGCGAACGCAACGCTCTTCCCCAATTTGCTCATCCGGAGCCCCCTTCCAATTGCTGCAGCGTCGCCGCATCGGCGAGACTGTGCAAGCACCGCCCTTGCCAACGGCCGGGGAGCGTCGATAATGTTATGTTGCAACGCACAATAACTGCGGGGTCGTGAAGCCCCGGGGGGAAGAACCATGGAGATCCGCAGGATTGGCGTCATCGGCGCCGGGCAGATGGGGGCCGGCATCGCGCAGGTCTTCGCGCAGGCCGATTTCGAGGTT
>JBCBHB010000155.1:0-6470 GCA_038526025.1 Pseudomonadota bacterium | reverse complement strand
GGCAGGGGGGCGGCGGCCGCGTTCACGGCTTCACCCCGATGAAAAGCCGCTCGCCGCGGTTGAGCGCGTGGTTCGAGACATCCGGCTCCTCGGCCACGAACTGCTCGAGCTCGAAGCCCGCCGCGCGGATCCGGTCACGCACGTCCCGGCCATAGAAGCGCAGATGGTCGGGATCGCCGTAATAGCGCTTCGCCTCCCGCTCCGGCAGGCGGCCGAGCTCCAGCGTCTCGTCCCACCCCTCGATGATCGGCAGGCTCAGCACCGCCCGCCCGCCGGGGCGGAGCACCCGGAAGAGCTCCGCCAGCGCCGCCTTGTCGTCCACATGCTCGAGCACGTGATGCGCGATGATCATGTCCCGGTCCCCGGCGGGCAGCTTCATCGCCGTGATATCCAGCTGCCGGTCGAACCGGTCGTTGAGGTCGGCTGTCTCGTAGAAGCAGCCCGCGGCGCGCGCGATGTCCCGCATCCAGGGCTCGGCGGCGAAATGCAGGATACGAAGCCCCGGGCGCAGCGGCAGCGCGCGCTTCAGCCAGAGCGCCATGAGGCGATGACGGGGCCGGCTGTCGCAAGCCGGGCACCAGGTCTCGACCTTGTGGCGCACCGGCGCGAAACGGCCACGATAGCCGCAGATGTTGCAGTGCCGGTCCTCCGCGCCCTCGGCGGCCACCGCAAACCAGCGCTTCGCCTTCTCCACGCGCCAGGACCGAATGCGCTCGATCTCCTCGGCCGTCCGTTGCCCGGGCGGCGGGAAGGCCGGCGGCTCTGGGTTGGGCGTCGCCATCACCGGTCCGGATACTTGGTCTTGAAGGCGATGATCTTGGAGATGAGGTTGCCCGCGGCGAAGGTGAACGCCGCCGCCCCGAAGGCCGCGAGCACGAAGTTCACCGCCATGGCCTCCAGCACCGCCGCCCAGAAGTCGGGCTTGGGGAACAGGGTCTCGATGGCGAGCGACCAGAAGGCCGCCATGATCCCCGCCATCCCCGCCGCCAGCGGTAGCACAAGGCGCAGGGACGCGCCGGCCCCCGCCGCCTGCGCCGCCACGAAGGTCGCCACCGCGATCGAGACCAGAACCCCTGTCATCATCTCTCTCCTGGCCGGCGGCCCCGGGCGCTGCTCAGTAGACCCGTGCCTTGGGGGCGATGCGGGCGAGCGGGATGCCGCCGGCGTTCTCGCCTGTCAGCGGATCGGTATGGACCGGGCGGTAGGCCAGCGTCGTGACGCCGTCGTCGCCCACCCAGGAGAGGCTGTGCTTGCGCCAGTTCTCGTCGTCCCGCTCGCTGTAGTCCTCGCGCGCATGGGCGCCCCGGCTCTCCTGACGCGCCTCGGCCGAGTAGACGGTGGCCAGCGCGTTCGGCAGCAGGTTCGAAAGCTCCAGCGTCTCCATGAGATCCGAGTTCCAGATCAGCGAGCGATCGGTCACCGAAACATCGTCGAACAGGCTGTCGACCTTCGAGACCCGCGCGCAGCCGGACTTCAGCGTCTCCTCCGTCCGGAACACCGCTGCATCCTCCTGCATCGCGCGCTGCAGGCTGAGGCGCAGCGAGGCGGTTCCGACCGAGCCCTTGGCGTGGCGCAGCCTGTCGAACCGGTCCATCGACTTCGTGACGGAGTTTTCGTTGATATCCGGCACTGCCGTCTTCGGGTCCACGACCTCGGCCGCCTTGATACCGGCAGCCCGGCCGAACACCACGAGATCGATCAGGCTGTTGGAACCGAGGCGGTTGGCCCCGTGCACGCTCGCACAGCCCGCCTCGCCCACGGCCATCAGGCCCGGCACGATGCGGTCCGGGTCGTCCGGTGTCGGGCTCAGCACCTCGCCCCAGTAGTTCGTGGGGATGCCGCCCATGTTGTAGTGCACCGTCGGCAGCACCGGGATCGGCTCCTTCGTGACGTCCACGCCCGCGAAGATCCGCGCGCTCTCCGAGATGCCCGGCAGGCGCTGGTGCAGCGTCTCGGGCGGCAGGTGGTTGAGGTGGAGGAAGATGTGGTCCTTCTCCGCGCCCACACCGCGCCCGTCGCGGATCTCCATGGTCATGCAGCGGCTGACCACGTCGCGGCTCGCCAGGTCCTTGTAGGTCGGCGCATAGCGTTCCATGAAGCGCTCGCCCTCGGAGTTCGTGAGGTACCCGCCTTCGCCGCGCGCGCCCTCGGTGATCAGGCAGCCCGCGCCGTAGATGCCGGTGGGGTGGAACTGCACGAACTCCATGTCCTGCAGCGGCAGGCCGGCCCGCGCCACCATGCCCCCGCCATCGCCGGTGCAGGTATGGGCCGAGGTCGCCGAGAAGTAGGCGCGCCCGTAGCCGCCTGTGGCCAGCACCACCATCTTGGACGAGAACCGGTGGATCACCCCGTCCTCGAGGTTCCAGGCGATCACGCCCACACAGGCGCCATCATCGTCCATGATGAGGTCGGTCGCGAAGTACTCGATGAAGAACTCCGCCTCGTTCTTCAGGCTCTGCCCATAGAGCGTGTGCAGGATCGCGTGCCCCGTCCGGTCCGCCGCCGCACAGGTGCGCTGCACCGGCGGGCCTTCGCCGAACTCGGTGGTGTGGCCGCCGAAGGGGCGCTGGTAGATCTTGCCCTCCTCCGTGCGGCTGAAGGGCACGCCGTAATGCTCAAGCTCGTAGACCGCCTTCGGCGCTTCGCGGGCGAGGTACTCCATGGCATCCGCATCGCCGAGCCAGTCCGACCCCTTCACGGTGTCGTACATGTGCCACTGCCAGCTGTCGGGCCCCATGTTCCCCAGGCTCGCGGCAATGCCGCCCTGCGCCGCAACCGTGTGAGAGCGCGTCGGAAACACCTTCGTGATGCAGGCGGTCTTCAGCCCCTGCTCGGCCATGCCCAGCGTCGCCCGCAGGCCTGAGCCGCCGGCACCCACCACCACGACATCGTATTTGTGGTCCACATATGTATAGGAGGACATTGCCTGCTCCTTGATCCTTGGTGCCGTGCGCGATCAGCCCATGAAGGCGATCTTGAGGACGCTGAAGACCCCGGCCACCCCGCCGAGGCCGCAGACGGCCATCACCGCGATATGCGCCGCCATCAGCTGCCCCGTGTCATGGATATAGTCCTGAACGACGACCTGCAGCCCGAGATAGAGGTGGTAGAACGTCACACCGATGAAGAGCGCGGCGATGATCGCGTGGAAAGGGTCGCCGTAGAGCTCGAGCATCGCCGCCCGCCCCTCGCCCAGCACGCCGGCGAAGGGAATGACGAAGAGAATGGTCAGCGGCACCAGCGCGTAGGATGTCAGCTTGATCGACCACCAGTGATGCACGCCGTCATGGGCGGAGCCGAGGAAGGCGGCGCGGGCGCGGGGGGTGCGGTACGACATGGGCGCGCTCCTCAGCTGATGATCGCGATCAGAACGGTGATGACGGCGGTGCCGGCCAGGATCGCCTGGCCCGACTTGTGGACCTTCTCCATCCCGAAGCCGCGGCCCGTATCCCACCAGAGATGCCGGATCCCACCGAGCGTGTGGTAGACGAGCGCGGCGAGCGAGCCGAACATGATCAGGTCCCCGATGAACGAGGTGACGTACCACTCCACCGTGGCGAAATACGCGTCCGACGTTGCGGCCGCGAGCAGGAGCCAGACGGTGAGGAGCGCGCCCAGGGTCAAGCCGACGCCCGTGATCCGGAAGAAGATCGACATCGCCGAATGAAGCTGCGGCTTGTAGATCGTAAGGTGCGGGCTGAGCGGGCGATTGCCCCGGTTTACGTCGGCCATGCAGCCCTCCGTTACGGAAACAGTTTCCATTCCGGGATTGAGGGATAAAGCCCGCGCGCCCCGCAGGCCAGCCCCCAATTGCCGCACGCGCGAAACATTGATGCGCCACCCTTCAATGGCCGGCCCCAAGCAGCTTGGTTTAGCGCCGCCTCGGCATCCGCCGACGCCCCTCCGGCGCCAAGGGCGTCGTCGTTCCCGCCATTCTGCCCGCCTTTTCCCTGCGTCACGGCCTTCCCTGCCATTGACGCGCGCGCGAAAGCCGCCCCCAATACCTTTCGGAAACCGACTTCACAGGGAGAATTCCGGGCATGAACCGCTTCGTTGCTGCTGCCGTGTGCCTTTTCGCCACGCCGGCCCTCGCCGCCGACCTCGACATCTGTGTGGAGGGCGCCTACCCGCCGTTCTCCGAGACCACCTCCTCAGGCGACGTCGTCGGCTTCGACATCGACATCGCCAACGCGCTTTGCGACGAGATGGGCAAGTCCTGCGAGATGGTCGCGACCGAGTGGGACGGCATCATCCCGGCCCTGCTCGAGGGCAAGTGCGACGCGATCATCGCCTCGATGTCGATCACGGACGAGCGCAAGCAGGTCATCGACTTCTCCGAGAAGTACTACCAGACGCCGGCGAAGTTCGTCGCGGCGGCTGATGCGGGGCTCGAGGACACGGCCGAGGGCCTCGCCGGCAAGGTCGTCGGCGTGCAGCGCGGCACCACGCACCAGGACTTCATGGAAGGCGAGTTTGCGGGCGTCGAGCTCAAGCTCTACGGCACCCAGGACGAGGCTTACCTCGATCTCCAGGCGGGGCGTATCGACGCGATCGTGGCCGACAGCATCGCCGTGAGCGACGGCTTCCTGAAGACCGAGGCCGGCGAGGGCTACGCGTTCTTCGGCAAGGACTACTCGATCCCGAAGTATCACGGCGACGGGGCCGGCATCGGTGTGCGCCAGGGCGAGGAGGAACTGCGCGACAGCTTCACCGCCGCCATCAAGGCGATCCGCGAGAACGGCACCTACGAGAAGATCCAGTCGAAGTACTTCGACTTCGACATCTACGGAGCAGGGGTCTGAGCGCCCGCTTTTCGCCTGAAGGGGCCGGTGGCCATGTGGTCCTCCGTGCCCCGTTAACTGTCGCTGTCGGTGGCCCTCCCCGGGGGGCCACCGTGGTCTTTTGGGGACCACATCGGTGAGCGATCTCATCGAATATGCCCCGCTCCTGGCGCAGGGCACCGGCGTTACGGTCGCCCTTGCGATCCTGAGCCTTGTCCTCGCCACCGCGCTGGGCGCCCTGGGCGCGGCCGCCAAGCTTTCGGGCAAGCGCCGCTTCGGCTGGCCGGCGGCGGGCTACACCACGCTGGTGCGCGGCGTGCCGGATCTGGTGCTTATTCTGCTCATCTATTTTGGCGGTCAAAGGCTTGTAAACGTTGCCGGAAATGCGCTGGGTGTCGACTATATCGAGGTCTCGAAGTTCGGCGCGGGCGTCTTCGCCATCGGGTTCATCTACGGCGCTTACCTGACCGAGACCTTCCGCGGCGCCTACCAGTCCATCCCCAAGGGACAGGCCGAGGCGGCGCGCGCGCTCGGCATCAGCCGCTTCGCCACGCTCCGGCAGATCGTCCTGCCCCAGCTCATGCGCCTCGCCCTCTCGGGCTACGCGAATGTCTGGATGGTGCTGGTCAAGAGCACGGCTGTCGTCAGCGTCATCGGCCTCGCCGATCTCGTGGGTCTGGCCGACAAGGCCGGCAAGTCCACACGCCAGCAGTTCTGGTTCTATCTCGCTGTTCTGCTTGTGTATCTGACGATTACGATCATCTCGGAACAGGTGCTCGGGCGCGCTGAGAAACGCCTCAACCGCGGGCAGGAAGCGCGGGGGACGCCGGCATGAGGGTCGACCTCGTTCTCGACAGCTGGACGATGTTCGCCGAAGGCGTCTGGATGACGCTGCAGCTCACGGTGCTGGCGCTGCTCTTCGGCTTCCTCATCGCCCTGCCGGCGGCTCTCGCGATGTATCGCCGTACCCGTGCGGGCACCTTCTGGCGGGGGTTTGTCTACGTCTTCCGCGGCACGCCTCTGCTCGTGCAGACCTACCTGATATATTACGGCCTCGCGCAGTTCGACTGGGTGCGTGCCGGGCCGTGGTGGTACTTCCTGCGCGAGGCCTGGTGGTGTGCGCTCATTGCTTTCTCATTGAATTCAGCGGCTTACCAGGCGGAGATCCTGCGCGGTGCTTTCGGGAACGTGCCCCGTGGAGAGATCGAGGCCGGGCGGGCGCTGGGCCTCTCGGCGCGCTTCATCACCTGGCTTGTGCTCCTCCCCTCGGCCTTCCGGCGGGCGCTCCCGCAATACGGCAACGAGGTGGTGTTCATGCTCCATGGCAGCGTCGTCGCCAGCGTGATCACGCTGCAGGATATCCTCGGCGCCGGGCGTACGCTCAATGCGCGGTACTACCTCGCCTATGAGGGGCTTCTGACGGCGGCGCTTCTGTACATGGTGCTGACCTTCGCGCTCGTCGGCATGTTCCGGCTTCTGGAGCGGCGCTTCCTGCGCCATCTCAATGTCCGGAGCGAGGACAAGCCCGTGCGCAAGCCGCTTGACGGCATGCTCGATCCGGCCGCTGCGCGGTAGCAGCGGCCAGTCTGCCGTTCTGTGTCAGAGCTTCTGGCGCATCCGGCGAACGGCCGCCGCGATCTCCGCCTTGTCCTGCCGCGTGGCCCGATCGTCGAGCGCGTTCCGAACCGG
>JBCBHB010000154.1:0-6532 GCA_038526025.1 Pseudomonadota bacterium | reverse complement strand
GCTCCTCGGCCTTGTTGTGGTGTGTCTGATGCCGGGCGAGCGTGGCTTGTCAGCGTTCAGATGACCGCTCCCTTGTCGGAGGCGCAAGCTTTGGGGCTGAGTTGGCGGGCACGCTCGCGCTGGTGGAGCGGGTTGAGGGAGGATGCCGGGCATGAAGCTGCATCGAGAGTTCTTTGCGATCGACGAGGACGCGTGGTGCGCCCAAGAAGGCTATCCGCCCGGTTTCGAGATCCAGGTGCTGGCCGATGATCTGGACCCGGTGACGCGCCGGGGATCACGCACCGTGCTCCAACGGATCGCGCCGGGGGCGGAGGCAACCGGCATTCTGGCCCACGAAGAATGCGAGGAGGTGTTCGTCTGGCGGGGAGACCTGGTCGCGGCCGGCGAGCGCTTCGAGGCGCCCGCCTACGCTTGCCGGCCCGGCGGCGTGCCGCATGGGCCGTTCAGCTCCGAGGGCGGGTGCCTTCTGCTCGCGGTCTTCTACTACGCCGACGGTCCCTGAAGGCTCAGGCGATCACCGGAAGCTCGGTAATGCGATAGGTGAGGGCGATCTCTCGCCCGCTCGCGGGGTCGCTCAGGCTGGCGCGGAAGAAGGGCGTCGGTCGGACGCCGCCCAGCGCCGGCACCGTGCCGCAGAAGAGCACCGTGCCCGCGCCAAGCTTGCCGGCCCGCGCGCCCGGGGCGCCGCCGATGAGTTCCGGAAGCGGGAGCATCGCGGCGAGGCTGTCCTTCTGGTAGCGGGCCCAGCTGCGGCCATCGGTGGAGATCTCGCTCGTGAGCACGAGATCGTCGAGGCGGCCTGCCACGTCGCCGAGCGCCCAGGCTTCCGCGGCCAGCGGTTTAGGGCAGACGGCTTTCGAGTGCGCAACAGAGGTGGCCTCGAGCCCTCGGTCCGTATGGTCGGAGCCCAGCGTGAGCCAGAGCCGCATGCCGTCGTCGAGGATCACGGGCTCAGCCTCCCCGCCTGTCTCGCCGGAGAGGACCTCGTAGCTCGTCCGCTGGGCGACGAGGCTGGCGGGCACGCGGTAGTAGAGCGGCGTGGTCGAGGGCGGGGCGACACCGATGGCCGCCAGCTCCTCGATGTGGTGGGCGACCTTGGCGGGGTCCCGGCCCGTCCACCCGGCGACCAGGCAGCGGAGCGGCGACATGTCGAAGGGGCCATCCGGGGCTTTGAAGCGCAGGATCATGGCTCTCTCCTATCCGAGGCTCGGCAGCCAGAGGGCGAGGCCGGGCACGGCGAGGAGCATGAAGGCCATCAGCAGCATGGTGACGGCGTAGGGTGCCGCCCCCTGCATGACGAGGCCGAGCCCGCCCGGGGCGCCCGCCGCGCGCCGCGCCGCCTGAACGACGAAGAGGTTCAGGCCCACGGGCGGGGTGATCAGCGCCATCTCCACCAGCAGGATCAGCATGATGCCGAACCACACGGGGTCGTACCCGATGGCCACCACGATGGGGGCGACGATGGGGATGGTGGCGACCATCAGGCTCAGCGTCTCGATGAAGAAGCCGAGGATGATATAGAGCACGATGATCGCCAGCATGGTCTCGAGCGGGCCGAGGTTCAGGCTGTCGAGCAGGGCCTGGAGCTCCCGGCCAAGGCCGGCGGCACCCAGCGTGTAGTTGAGGAAGGAGGCGGCAAGGATGATGAAGATGATCATGCCCGTGACCTTCGCCGTCCCGAGCAGGGCCGCGTGGACGGCGGAGAGCGTGAGCCCGCCCACGGCGGCGGCGATGCAGGCGGCGATGGCGACACCGACGGCGGCGGCCTCGGTTGGCGTGGCCCAGCCCGCATAGATCGAGCCGACGATGGCGCCGAAGAGGATGATGATCGGCACAAGGTCCCACAGCCCGCGCAGCCGGGCGCCCCAGTCGGCCTTCGTGCCCGGCCCGCCATAGCCCGGTTTCAGCCAGCAGATGAGGGCGGTAATCGCCATGAACATAAGGGCGAGCAGAACCCCGGGGATGAGGCCCGCCAGGAAGAGCTGCGGGATCGAGGTCTGCGTGAGGAACCCGTAGACGATCAGGTTGATCGAGGGCGGGATCATGATGCCGAGCGTGCCGCCCGCGGCGATGGCACCGGCGAAAAGGCGCGGGTCGTAACCGAGCTTCGCGCCCTGTGGCGTCGCCACGGTGGCGACCGTTGCCGCCGTGGCGACGGACGAGCCGGAGGTGGCGGAGAAGGCTGTTGCGGTGGCGATGTTGGCGTGGATGAGCCCGCCCGGCAGCCAGGATAGCCACGCATCGAGCGCCTTGTAGGTGCGCGCCGCCACGCCGGAGCGCACCAGCAACTCGCCGAGGAAGATGAAGAACGGGATGGCGATGAGCAGCGCCGAGTTCGACGAGCTCCAGATCACCTGCCCCATGCCGCGGGAAAGCGGGAAGGCCGAGAAGAACCAGTCGACCCCGAAGGCGAGGACGAAGAGCGTGAGCCCTACGGGAGCGGAGACCACAAGCAGCGCGAGCAGCGCGATGGTGAGGCGTGTGATCATCGCGACGCCTCCGCGTCCTGCCCCTGAGGCTCGGGTTGGATCGCGCTCTCATCGGTCTCCGGCGCGGCGATGGCGGCGGCGCTCGCCCAGTCCGCCTTCATCGCGAGGCGGATGGTGAGGACGAGCAGCACGAGGGCTGCCAGCGCGAACCATACCCAGCCGAGCAACCAGACGAGCTGCGGGATCCAGAGCGGTGTCTCGAGCGGCGTGTTCGCGGTGGATCCGGCCGACAGCGACTTCGCGAGCACGCCACCGCCATGGTAGAGCAGGGCGATGGAGACCGCGAAGAGGCCCGCAAGGCTCAGAATGTCGAGCATGGCGCGGCCCAGCGCTGGCAGGCGGCGATGGAGAATGTCGATGCGGATATGGGCACGCTCCACCAGCGCGTAGCCGGCGGCGAAGCTTGCGACGCCGGCCATCACGTATCCCGAGATCTCGTCGGTGCCGCCGAAGATGCCGAAGGCAACGCGGCGCATCACGATCTCGATCAGGATGAAGAGGCAGGCGGCCAGGAGCACCAGCCCGCAGGCGAGCCCCACGCCGGCATTCGCGCGGCGCAGGGCTGCAAGGGTGCGTTCAGCGGTCAACGGGATCGCTTACGGGATCGCGACGCCGGTGGCGGCACCGACGCTTGCGTTCCAGCGATCCTTCCAGTCGCCGCCCGCGCGCTCGGCCCAGTCCGGCAGCACGGTGCCGACGAGGATCTCGCGCGCCTTCGCCTCGTCCTCGGCCGTGACGGGCACGAGGGTCATCGACGCCGGATCGCCCATCGGGCAGTCGGCGCGACCGGTCAGGCAGTCGAGGTCGGTCTCGAGGCTGGCAGCCGCCGTTTCCCAGGCCGGGTTCTCGAACTTCTCGGCGATTTCCTTCTGGATCAGCGCCTGCGTTTCCGCATCGAGGCTGTTCCAGCGGTCGAGGTTCATGGCGGTGACCACCGGGTCCCAGCCGCCGAGGGGCAGCGGCATCACATGGGTCGAAACCTCGTGCCAGCCGGCGCTGTAGCCCGAGCCCGAACCGGTGATTGCGCAGTCAACCACGCCCCGCTGGAGCGCACCCGGCACCTCGGAGAAGCCGACATTCACGCCCTCGGCGCCCAGCGCCTCCAGAAGCTTGGTGGTCATCCGGCCCGAGCCGCGGATCTTGAGGCCCTCGAGATCGGCGAGGCCGGAGACTTCCGGCTTGCAGAAGATGATCTGCGGCGGATAGGGCGCGATGGCGAGCATCTTGGCGCCGAAAGCGTTCTCCATGATGTCCGCCACCATGGGGCGCGCGGCATCCACGGCCTTGCGCGCCGTGGCCGCGTCGGTGGCGATCAGCGGCACATCGAGGCCCTCGAGCTCCGGCGCGTCGCCCACGGTGTAGTCCGCCACGGTCATGCCCACGTCGAACACGCCGTCGTTGAGCAGGCGGAACACGTCCCCGCCCTTCACGCCCATCTGGTTGAAGGTGGTCATCTCCACGGCGATGTTCCCGCCGGAGGCTTCCGGCAGCTGCGTGGTCCAGAACGGCGCCTCATAGTCGTTGTAGAGGGGCAGGGAGGACCAGCTGCCAACGACCGAGAAGGTTTCCTCGGCCGGCGCGGCGGTGGCGGCGAGGGCCAGCGCGGTTGCGGCGGATGCGATCAGGCGGGGGGTGGTCATGATATCTCTCCTCGTCTCTTTTCTTGATGGTCAGGCCGCGGCCCAGGCGGCGAGGCCCGGGGCGGAGGCGTCGAGATCGGTCACGAGCATGTGGCCCGGCTCATGCGCGGCGGCGAGCGGCAGGCGGGCGTGGCGGAGGGCCATCTGTGCCGTGACCCCGCAGGCCCAGAAGGCGAGCACGTCGCCCGGCTGCACATAAGGCGCGTCCCCGAAATCGGGGGTGGCGGTGTCGGCGATGCCGATCTCGGCGGGGTCGCCGATATGGACCGGGGCGCCGTGCGCGAAGGGGAACTGGGCGCAAAGCGCGTGGAGCTCCGACGCCCGGGCTGCGGGCACGCCGCGCATGCTCACGACCATCTTGCCGCCGAAGGGGCCGGAGGGCCTGGTATCGATGTTCGAGACATACATCGGCACGTTCGCCTGGCGCTGCCAGTGGCGCACCGGAATGCCCGCATTCTCCATGGCTGCCTCGAACGAGAAGGAGCAGCCGATGGCGAATACCACCGTGTCGTCGGTCCAGATGCTCTCCAGCGTGTCGATCCTCTCCGCCGGCTCGCCGTCGCGCAGCACGCGGTAGGCGGGCACGTCGCGCGTGATATCGAGATCGCGGGCAAGCTCGGAGATTTCTCTGCCGCCCGGCTCGGTCCGTCCGAGGAGCGGGCACGGGCGCGGGTTCATCTGGCAGTAGGCCTCGAAAGCTGCGGCGTGAGACGCGGGCAACACGGCAAGGTTGGCCTGCAGCGCGCCATGCGCCACCCCGGTTGTCGGGCCTGTCCAATCACCGCGCCGCACACTTCTGCGAAAAGACTGTGCATCGGCGGCGATCTCATCCGGCGCTCTGCCAAACATCGCTTCAACCTCCGTTTCGATGAACGGCACCAGAGATCGTTGTCAGCGTCAACCGATCAATTCATGATCATTATGATCGGCTGAGCCGAACACTGGAGGGGGTGGACGACATGTTTGGGTTGCGCGACGCCGAAATCGTTCGCGAGGTGGCCCGGGCGGGCGGCTTTCGCGCGGCGGCCGAGGTTCTGAAGGTCGCGCCATCGGCGGTGTCTGAGCGAATCGCACAGCTGGAGGAGACCCTCGGCCTCGTGCTCTTCGACCGGTCGCGCCGGGGTGCGCGGCTGGCACCGGAGGGTCGGCGCTTCCTCGAACGGGCCAGCCTGCTCCTAGACCTGCGCGACAGCATCGCGGCGGAGCTCTCGGCCGGGGAAGGCATGGAGGGGACGCTGCGCATCGGTGTGGCCGAGACGATCGTGCACTCCGCGCTCCCCGCGCTTTTGGAGCGCCTGCGGGAGGCCGCGCCGAAGATGCGGCTCGAGCTGTCCGTCGATGTGTCGGAGGACCTGCAGCGCGCGCTCACCGAGGATGCCATCGATATTGCGCTCCTCCTTCGCCAATGGGTGCCGGGTGGCGCGCCCTCGCATCCCATCGATCGGGTGAGCCTCGGCTGGTACGCTGCGCCCGGCCTGCTACCGCGCGGTGTCGGCCCCCTTGAGCCCGCGGCCTTTGTGGAGCTTCTCGCCGCTCGGGACCTTTCGGTGATCACCTTCGCGCGACGAACGCCCCCAGCGCGGGAGGTTCTGCGCCTTCTCACCGTGCCGGGGGCGCCTGCGCCGGTACTGCATGGCTCGTCCTCGCTGGCGACGATGACGCACCTGGCCCGCGCAGGCTTCGGCATCGGGACGTTGCCCGACCGGTTGGTGGCGGAAGAGGTCGCCGAAGGGCGCCTGGAACCGATCACGCCGGGGCCGTTGCTCCGCCTGACGCCGATGGATTTCGAGCTTTGCTACCTGGCGCCGTCGGCCGCACCTTTCGCCGCCATCCTTGCGCCGACCGCAACAGAGACTTGAGCGCTGGCCGCTTGCCACGCCGGTGGGGGGGCATAGCTCCGAGGACAACTCTCGCGTGGAAGGACCCCCCATGAGCCAGCTGTTCCAGCCCCTCGACCTTGGGGGCCTGCGCCTCGACAACCGGATCATCATCGCGCCGATGTGCCAGTACTCCGCGAACGATGGCTCGGCGTCGGACTGGCATATGATGCATCTCGGCAGCCTGTCGCTCTCCGGCGCGGGCCTCCTGATCCTCGAGGCCACCGGTGTAAGCCCGGAGGCGGGGATCACGGCCTGGGACCTCGGGCTGTGGTCGGACGAGAACGAGGCGGCGCTGGCCAAGGTTCTGGCCGCCATCCGCGTCCATTCGGATATCCCGGTCGCGATCCAGCTCGCCCATGCGGGACGGAAAGGTTCCAGCCTGCCGCCTTGGGAGGGGGGCATCCAGATCCCTGCTGCTGCACCGCATGGCTGGCGCACGGTCTCGTCCTCAGCCATCCCGCACGGGGCTGACGAGGAAGCGCCGCTCGCGCTGGATGAGGCTGGTCTCGCGAAGGTGAAGGCG
>JBCBHB010000153.1:0-6541 GCA_038526025.1 Pseudomonadota bacterium | reverse complement strand
GCCGATGGGAACCTACATGCTGTCGGAGCGGCTGCGCCTCGGCCCCATCCAGGCGGAGTGGCGTCCGATCGAGGAGATGGGTCCCTTCGTGCCGGCCTCGGCCCTGGCCGCGGAGGACGCGCGCTTCTGCCTTCACCACGGCGTCGACATCGACGAATTGCGTGAGGCTGCAGAGGATTACCTGAGCGGTGAGCGTGTTCGCGGTGCCTCGACCATCAGCCAGCAGACCGCGAAGAACATGTTCCTCTGGCACGGTCGCAGCCTGCTGCGCAAAGGGCTGGAGCTGCCCTTCGTGGGCCTGATGGAGCTGCTCTGGGGCAAGAAGCGGATCCTCGAGGTCTATCTCAACATCGCCGAGTTCGACACGGGGGTCTTCGGTGTCGAGGCCGCGGCACAGCACTATTACGGCCGGCCTGCGGCGGCGTTGAGCCGGACCGAGGCCGCGCGCCTGATGATGCTGTTGCCCAACCCCAAGCAGCGCGATCCGCGCGCGCTAAGCGCGGCGCAGGTTCGGCGTGCGGACCGCTTTGTTGTTGGCGGTGCCCGCACCATCGCCGCGCGGGGCGACGACAGCTGCTTCACGGATTGAGGCGGGAGGAGAAGGGGTGGGTCGCGGCAGGCGGGGGGCTCACCGCGACCCTGGTGGCGTCAGATGTGCTGCTGCATCTGCAGCAGGAAGTAACCGGCAACGATCACGGCCGTCGCGATCGCGGCAGGCAGCACCAGTTCATCCATGACGGGTCCCTTCCACGCATCATATCCCGCCATAGTAGCATGATTCGCAGAGATGACGATCTTGGGGTGACGTTGGGGCCGCAGAGGTGGCTTGCCAGCGCGCTCCGGCCCGGGCAGTGAGAGTACCGCGCGCCTCAGTACCGACCGGAACCGCCGATGCACCGCCTCTACCATCTGCCGCTCTCGCCCTTCTGCCGGAAGGTCCGCCTCGTGCTGGCCGAGAAGAAGCTGGAAGCCGAACTGATCGAGGAGCGCCCGTGGGAGCGGCGGCTGGATTTTCTGCGCCTGAACCCCGCCGGCAAGGTGCCGGTGCTGGTGACGAACCAGAACCGGGTATTCGCGGAGAGCCACGCGATCTTCGATTACCTCGAAAGCACGATGACCGAGCCCGAGCTCATGCCGCAGGACGTTGTGCAGCGGGCGGAAGTGCTGCGGCTCGTCGGCTGGTTCGATGACAAGTTCAACCGCGAGGTGACGGAGAACCTGCTGTTCGAGCGCGTGACCAAGCGGCTTGCGAAGCTCGGCTACCCGGATGGCGCCTGCCTGAAGGCGGGCAGCCGCAACATCCGCGTGCATCTGGATTACATGACCTTCCTGCTCGACACTCATAACTGGCTGGCGGGCAACCGGATGACGATTGCGGACATCACCGCGGCGGCGCATCTTTCCTGCCTCGACTACACGGGCGATGTGCCGTGGGACGACTATCCGGCGGTCAAGAACTGGTACTCGGTGCTGAAGTCGCGCCCGTCCTTCCGTAGCCTGCTGGCCGATCACCTGCCCGGCTTCCAGAAGCCGCCCGAGCACTACGCCGATCTCGACTTCTGAGGGCTCAGTTGCCGGCAGCGCGGTGCAGGGCCAGCAGCGCGAGGGCAATGTCGCAGAGATGCGCGGTCGCAGCCGTCAGCCCGGCCTCGGTGACGTAGTCCCAGCCCGACGGGAGGCCCCAGAGCGCTTCATAGGGGCCGATGCGCTCCCGCCGGCCGCCCGGTGGCAGAACCCAGACCTGGTAATCGAGCTGCCCGGTCCGCGCCGCGCCGCCGGAGCGGGCGAAGGTAACGTCCAGCGCCACGCCCCAGTCCTCGATCGCGCCGGTGTAGTAGGTCTGCTCCCCGCTCGCTTTCTCGGCCGTGGCGCCGAAGCGCTCGCCCGTGGTTTCGGCAAGGGCTTTCCGCAGCTTCCGCGGATCGGCCGGCACCAGCGCGTCGAGGCTCGGTGCGAAGCGCTCGGTGGGGCGCAGGGCAGTGTCCGGTAGGTCCATGCCCCGCGCCCAGCCTTCAAGACCGCCGATGGCGCTGTCCTTCCGAATGCCCGCGATGAGCTTCACGGGCAGCGTGCCAAGGTCCTTTGTCGCAGGGTCGCCCGTGGATTGCTGCTGATAGGCAACCGTGAGCGGGAACGCCTCGGGCGCGCCCACCAGGATCTCGTAGGGCAGCTTGCCGCCGGTCGCGCGCTTGGCCAGCGCGCGCCACTCCTCGAAGAGCCCGGTCTGCGCCCCATCATCGAGCGCATCGAGCGCGCGGAGCTTCCGGATCGCCGCCGTGTTCGGGCAGCCCCGCAGGAGCGGGAAGCCCTGCGCCGCCTCCGCCAGGCGATGGGCGTGGATTGCATCCGGGTCGAAGGTGCCTGTGTACATGACGCATCCTTGATAGCCGACGGCCGCCGGTGCGGCGACCGTTGATGCAGCCGGGTCGACAGGCTAGGCCCGAGGGCATGACGGATGCCGCGACCCTCTCAGACCTTCGCCATGACCTGCTTGCCGAGGCAAGCGCCCTGGGTTTCGCGGACGCGGCAATCGCCGATCCGGGCGCCGTGGTCGAGGCCGGGCGGCGCCTTCGCCGCTGGGTGGCGGAGGGGGCGCATGGCGAGATGGCCTGGATGGCCGACCGGCTGGACTGGCGCGCCGATCCGCGCACGCTGTGGCCGGCGGTTCGGAGCGTGGTGATGCTCGCCGAGCCGTATACGCCTGCCGAGGACCCGCTGGCCGTGCTCGCCTTCCCCGACCGGGCGGCCATCAGCGTCTACGCCCAGGGGCGGGACTATCACGACGTGATCAAGAAGCGGCTGAAGCGCCTCGGGCGCTGGCTGATCGAGGCTGCGGCGGGGCGCGGCGAGGCGGCGGAGATCAAGGTCTTCGTCGATACCGCGCCGGTGATGGAGAAGCCGCTCGCGGCGGCGGCCGGGCTCGGCTGGCAGGGCAAGCACACCAATCTCGTGAGCCGAGAGGGCGGTTCCTGGTTCTTCCTGGGCGCCATCTTCACGACGCTGAAACTGCCATTCGACAGGCCCGCCGTAGACCACTGCGGCAGCTGCCGCGCCTGCCTCGACATCTGTCCGACGGATGCCTTCCCCGCGCCCTACCGGCTCGATGCCCGGCGCTGCATCAGCTACCTCACCATCGAGCTGAAGGGCGCCATCCCGCGCGATCTGCGCCCCGCCATCGGCAACCGGATCTATGGGTGCGACGATTGCCTGGCCGTTTGTCCCTGGAACAAGTTCGCTCAAGCGGCCAGTGCCGCCTATCTCGCCGCAGAGGGGCGGACGGCGCCGTCGCTCACCATGCTCGCGGGGCTCGACGATGCGGGTTTTCGCGCCTTCTTTCAGGGCGGGCCGGTAAAGCGCATCGGCCGGGCACGCTTCCTGCGCAACGTGGCCGTGGCGCTCGGCAACGGCCCGGCGGAGGCGGATGCCGTGGCGGCGCTCCGCCGCCTTGCGACGGATGAGAGCCCGCTGGTGAGAGCCCATGCGGTCTGGGCCCTCGCCCGTCTTCTCGGCCGGGAGGGGTTGGGCGAGACCGGGCGCTTCGACGAGCACGCGGACGTGCGCGAGGAGTGGCACGCGGCGATGGAGGACTGAGCCTTGAACACGCTGCTCACACTCGGGCACGGCTACACGGCCGCCGCCCTGGCGCCGCGCCGTCTCGCCGCCGGATGGCGGGTGATCGGGACCACGCGCCGCGCCGAGAAGGCAGCTCGGATGCGTGCCGATGGCGTTGAGGCCGTGATCTGGCCTTCGGAGGACGCAGGAGAGCGCGCCGCGCTGGCCGACGCGCTCGAGGCGACGACCCATCTCCTCGTCTCCGCCGGGCCGGGAGAAGATGGCGACCCGGTTCTGGCGGATCTCGGCTCTCTCGTCGCCGAGCGCGGCCGGCGCATCACCTGGCTCGCCTATCTTTCCACCACCGGTGTGTATGGAGACCGGGCGGGCGGTTGGGTCGACGAGACCGACCCGCTCGACCCCGGCACCGCGCGCGGCCGCGCCCGCGTGGCGGCCGAGGGGGCCTGGCAGGCCTTCGCCGCCGAGCACGGACTGCCCCTCCATATCTTCCGCCTCGCCGGCATCTACGGGCCCGGGCGCGGCCCCTTCGCGAAGGTTCGAGCGGGCACGGCACGCCAGATCGTGAAGCCGGGCCAGGTCTTCAGCCGCATCCATGTGGAGGACATCGCGACCGTGCTGGAAGCCTCCATCGCGCGGCCGGAGGCGGCACCGGGTGGCACCGCGGTGTACAATGTGTGCGATAACGAGGCCGCCCCGCCGCAGGACGTGCTGGCCCATGCGGCCGCGCTTCTCGGCCTGCCACCCCCGCCCGAGCAGGCCTTCGAGGAGGCGGAGATGAGCCCCATGGCGCGGAGCTTCTATGCGGAGTCGAAGCGTGTCTCCAACCGTCGCATGAAGGAGCAGCTCGGCGTGACGCTCCGCTACCCGACCTATCGCGAAGGCCTCGCCGCCCTGCTCGCCGCCGAAGGCTGACCCGCCCGCCAGCCTCGAAAGCGCCGCTGCGCCACGGGGCGGCTTAGGTTCCTTGCGATCGCCCGGCTCTGGTCGAGCGGGTGCGTCCGGCGCCGGGGGTCAGGGATCGTAGGTGACCGTCGCATCGCCCGCCTTGAGCGGACCCGTGGCGCGATCGAGGCGGACATGCGCCAGCGCCGTGCCGCCCGCCTGGGTGAAGAGCGTACCCGCGGGCTTTCCCTCCGCCGTGGTCAGCGGCGTGCCGGCGGGGGCTTCGCCCGAGACGTGCACCCGCACCAGCCGCTTCTTCAGCTCGGTCTTGTGCCGCATGCGTGCGGTTACCTCCTGGCCCACATAGCAGCCCTTGCGGAAGTCCACGCCGGCGAGCGTGTCGAGCCCGGCTTCGAGCGGGAAGGTCTCCTCGGCCAGGAGCTCCGTATCGGTTTCGGGCACCGCCAGCGCCACACGCCGCGCCGCCCAGCCAGCATCGTCGAGCGGCACCGCGCCGGCCGCCTCGAGCACGCCGTCCAACGCCGTGCGGTCAGGTGCATAGAGCCGCCAACCGAGCCCCGCGGCGCGCGGATCCGGCACAGCCCGCACATCATCGGGGAGCGTGGGCAGGCCTGGCAGCGGTCCCGCCGGATCAGCAGGCAGAAGCTGCCCCGCGACCAACGCCGCCTCGCCCGACACGCGCGCATCGCGGCGGAGGCAATACATGCCGATCCGCTTGACGAGGGCGGCCGCCCGGGCGGCGCCAGCATCGATCAGGAGCCCGCCGCTCCCGTCCGACAGCAGAAAGAAGTCGAAGAGGTACTTGCCTTGCGGGGTGAGCAGCGCCGCATAGACCGCCTGCCTCTGTTCGCCGCTGGCGAGGGGCTGCACGTCGTTGGTCACCACGTCCTGCAGCACTGAAAGCGCGTCGCCGCCGACCATGCTCAGCACCCGGCGCTCGGGGGCGTGCCGCGCCAGAAGTCCCGTTCCGCTGCCGCTCGTCATGACCGTTCCCGCCCTCCTGCCGCGCCCAGCGCTCCCGCTGGTCAATGGCTGCGAGATATGCCATCCGACGCGGGCGTGCCAGTGGCGCTGGGGCGCCGCCCGGAGCTGCGGTTGCGGGACTGCGAACGGGTCGAGCCTGCCCCGATGACGGAGACCATCCGATGATGTTGCCTGGCGCCGAGGACCGTGCCGCAGGGCGGGCGCCGCTGTCGCTGCTCTTCTTCCTGGCCCTGCTCACCGCCATCGTCGCGCTCAGCATCGATGCCGTGCTGCCCGCGCTCGATTCCATGGACCGCGATCTCGGCTTCGCGGAGGACAACGACCGGCATCTGGTGGTGATGGCAGTCTTCGCCGGGCTCGCCCTCGCGCAGCTCATCACCGGCCCGCTGGCCGATGCGCTGGGCCGGAAGCCCGTGGCACTGGCCGGCCTTGCGATCTTTCTTCTCGGCACGGCGGTTGCGGGCCTTGCGACGGAGCCGATGGCGCTGTTCGTCGGCCGGTTCCTGCAGGGGTTCGGTGCCGCCGGGCCCCGCGTGGTCTCTGTCGCCATCGCGCGGGACCTCTATGAAGGCCGGCCGATGGCGCGGATCGTCAGCCTCGTGAGCACCATCTTCATGCTGGTCCCGATGCTGGCGCCGCTGCTGGGCCAGGGGCTCGAGGCGCTCGGCGGATGGCGGATGATCTTCGCCTTCTATGCCCTTGCGGCGGTTCTGGGGGCCGCCTTCTACCTGGTCGCCATGCCGGAGACCCTGCAGGCGGCCGATCGGCGCCCCCTCGCCGTGCGCCCGCTCCTCTCGGCATGGGTCGAGGTTGTGTGCTGCCGGCAGGCGGTGCTGGCCACCGGGATCAGCATCGCGGTCTTCGGTGCCTTCACGGCATACCTCGCCACCGCGCAGCAGATCTTCGAGGAGCTCTACGCGCTCGGCGGGCTCTTCCCACTCGCCTTCGCCGCGCTGGCCGCCGCCTTCGCCGTGGCGGCCTTCATGAACGGAAAGCTGGTGATCAGGTTCGGCATGCGGCGGCTGACGCTCATCTCGCTCGTCGCTCTTGTCCTCGGTGCGGCAGTCGGCGCCGTGGTGGC
>JBCBHB010000152.1:0-6553 GCA_038526025.1 Pseudomonadota bacterium | reverse complement strand
GGCTATCTGATAGCTGGAGGGCGTGGCGCTGCCGCCGTTCTCGCTCATCTGCTGCGCCCCCGGTGCCCCGCTCTCTGGCGGACCTTCCGCGCAGCACTGGCGCGCTGTCAACAAGAGCGGTGCGTCAGGCCTCCGCCCGGGCGCTCTCCCAGGCCAGCAGGGCCCGCTTGACGGGCAGTCCCCAGTGGTAGCCGCCCAACTGCCCGTCGCGCCGCAGCGCGCGGTGACACGGGATGAGCCACGACACGGGGTTGCGCCCGACTGCGGATCCCACGGCGCGTACGGCGCGCGGGCGGCCGATGGCGCGGGCGATCTCCGAATAGGTCGTCACCTGGCCGGAGGGGATCGAGAGTAGCGCCTCCCACACCTTGATCTGAAACGGTGTCCCGTGGAGGCCGAGCTTCACCGGTTGCCCCGTGCGCCCGGCAAGCTGTGCCGAGATCGCTTCGGCATGGGGCGCGATGGCAGCTGCATCCTGCCGGAAGGTCGCGTCGGGCCAGCGGGCGCGCATGTCCGCCATGGTGGCGTGGCGCCCCATCTCCTCCACGAAAGCCAGCCCGCAGATGCCCTTGGTCGTCGCCATCACCAGCGCCTCGCCGAAGGGCGTGCCGATCCAGTCCCAGGCGATCTCGAGGCCCTTGCCGCCGGCCGCATAGTCCCCCGGTGTCATCGCCTCCCAGCGCAGGAACAGATCATGCAGGCGGGACGGTCCCGAAAGGCCCACCTCCAACGCCGTATCAAGCACCGTGAAACGTTCGGCCAGGAGCCGGCGGGAATGGTCGAGTGTGAGGTACTGGAGATAGCGCTTCGGGCTGACACCGACCCATGCGGAGAAGGAGCGCTGGAAATGCGCCGGGCTCAAGCCCACGGCCTCGGCCACCTCGTCGAGCCCGGGTTGTGTTTCCCGATGCGCCTCGATGTAGTCGAGCGCCGCGGCCATCAGCGCATACTGCGCCGGATCGGGCGCGGGGCCGTCGCTGGTGGCGGCGGAGAGGTCGGGGGCGATGATCTCGGCGGTCATGAGCGGTCTCCTTCTCGAACGCTCCCTTTCTCGCCCATCGTCCGCCGCGTCGCGACCCGTATCCTGCGCTTCGGCCGGATCAGTGAAGCAGGCGCTCCCGGGGCGGGGACGCATCCTGGTCCTGGGCGGGCTGCGGCGCCTCGGCGCTGGCGCAGCAGGCAGCGAGGAGGGGCGACAGCCGCTCCAGCACCGGGCCGATCGCCTCGGCCTCCGCCACCAGCGCCAAGGCGCGATGCGGCGGTGTGAGCGCCAGGGCGAGGAGGAGGGCGTCCTCGCGCTTGCCCCTCGCGGCGGCGGCGAGCAGCCCGGCGAAGGCGTGTTCATCGGCGCCGAGGCACCGGCAACCGAGGGCGTGCCGCATGAGCGGACGGTGGCTTGCCTCGAGAACCGCGGCCAGGAAACGCTCGAAGGCGCCGAGGTGGCGATGGCCTTCCTTCGCCCCGAAGCTCTTGGCGTAGGCGTTCCACAGGGCGGCCTGCGCGTCATGGCCGGAGAACCAGAGGCGGAGCGCCCGAACCGCCGCAGCCTCGAGCGGTGGCAGGGTCTCGAGCGTGCCGACGGGAAGCGCGCCGATGGGGGTGTGCATGCTCATTTCGTCAGGATCAGCTTGTTCTGTCGGGTCAGGCTCAGCCGGTAGGTCTGATCGTCGAGACGCAGGAGCGCATGGCGCTGCCCGTCGAGCAGCAGGCGCGCGTCGAGCACCGTCGGCCCACCTTCGGTTTCCGGTTTGCGTGTCCGGATGTCGTCCAGCTGCATCGCAGCCTCCCTGGCGCTGTGAGTGGCGTGGTCCTGGCTCGGCAGAGACGCGTGGCTCGAACGAGTAAATACTTGAGTGAATCACTCGGCTTTGTCAATCCGCCTGAACCGGAGAGCGCGGGGGTGCTGCCTCGATGGTTCGCGTCGTGCCATCTGGCGAGAGAACGGGTTGCGCCGAGGCGGGGGGGCTGGCATGCCGCTGGCGATGACGCCGCAGCTTCCCTATCACGCCATTCGCGAGTGCTTTCGCCGGCTCGCCCTTGAGCGCCCCGAGCCCGAAGGTGAGCTCGAGCACACCAACGCCTACACGCTGGTGGTGGCCGTGGCGCTTTCGGCGCAGGCGACCGACAAGGGCGTGAACCGGGCAACGCGGGAGCTCTTCAAGACCGTCGACACGCCCAAGAAGATGCTGGCGCTGGGCGAAGAGGCGCTCATCGAGCACATCCGCACCATCGGGCTCTTCCGCAACAAGGCGAAGAACGTGATGAAGCTCTCCCGCATCCTTGTGGAAGAGCATGGGGGACAGGTGCCCTCCTCCCGTGCAGCGCTGGCGGCTCTGCCCGGCGTGGGGCGGAAGACGGCGAATGTGGTGCTGAACATGTGGTGGCGGCACCCCGCACAGGCGGTGGACACGCATGTATTCCGCGTCTGCAACCGCACAGGGATCGCGCCCGGCAAGGATGTGGTGGCGGTGGAGCGGGCGATCGAGGACCAGGTACCCGCGGAGTACGCGCTCCATGCCCATCACTGGATGATCCTGCACGGGCGCTACACCTGCGTGGCGCGAAAGCCCAACTGCGCGGCCTGCGTCATCGCGGATATTTGCCAGTTCGATGAGAAGACGGGCGCAGAGAGCGCCACTGCGCCGGACGAGCCGCCGGTTCTCGCCGACGGCGCGCCCTCGCAGAAACCGAAACGCAAGGCCGGTTCTGCCAGAGCAGCGGGGAAACCGGCTGCGAAGGCGGGTACCAAGACGCCGGGTCCAGTACCCGGCAAGGCCCAGGCCAGGCTGGCCGCAAAGCGCGCCAAGGCGGCGCAAGTGAAGGAATGAGCGTATGATGGACCGCTTCGATCTCGTTGGCATCGGCAACGCGCTCGTGGACGTGCTGGCGAAGGTGGAGGACCGGTTCCTGACCGAGCAGGGTGTCGAGAAGGGCGTGATGCAGCTCATCGACACGGCACGTGCCGAGGCGCTCTACGCGGCCATGCCCCCGTCGCAGGAAGTCTCGGGCGGCTCGGGTGCCAACACGGTGGTGGGTGCGGCGCAGCTGGGGTTGCGGGCGGCCTATGTCGGTAAGGTGCGCGACGACCAGCTCGGCACAATCTTCGCCCACGATATCCGCGCAGCCGCCGTGCACTACGACGGGCCGGTGGTGACGGAACCGGCGGCGGCGAACGGGGACCCCACGGGCCGCTGCCTGATCTGCGTGACGCCGGACGGCGAGCGGTCGATGAACACCTATCTCGGCGCCTCCGTCACCATGGACGCGGCCGATATCGACGAGGGCCTGATGGAGCGGGCGGACTGGCTCTACCTTGAGGGATATCTCTTCGACACGGACGACTCGAAGGAGGCCTATGCCAAGGCCATCGCGGCGGTGAAGCGGGGCGGCGGGCGGATCGCCTTCACCTGCTCGGACCCCTTCTGCATCGCTCGCCATCGGGACGATATGAACCGGCTGATCGACGACCATGTGGACCTGCTCTTTGCCAACAAGGCGGAGGCGCTGGCGCTGGTGGGCACCGAGAGCCTCGATATCGCCGAAGAGGCGATCGCCCGTCGCGTGGCCTGCGGGGTGGTGACGCTGTCCGATGAGGGGGCGCTGGTGCGCCGGGGCGAGGCGCGGGCCTATGCGGCGCCCCAGGCCGTCGACATCATGGACGCGACCGGGGCCGGCGATCTCTTTGCCGCGGGTTTCATTGCGGGCCTTGTTCGCGGGCTCGACGATGAGCGGGCGGCGCATATGGGCAACGCGGCCGCCGCCCATATCATTGCCCGCATGGGCCCTCGAAGCGGCGAGCTTGCAGCCGCGTTGGCGTCCCAAGGCTACCCCATCGCAGCCTGACGCATCGCAGGAAGCGGCATCCCGGCTGGTCGCCGGGATCGGTTTCTGCGGGGTTTCTGCAGTGGCGGCGCCGGGCTTGAAGCCTCGGGGTCTGCACGACTGTAGATCTCACGAAGTGAGCTGGGGAGGCGCCGCCGGCGGCGGTGGCGGGCCATCATTGACCCGGCCCGCCTTCAGAGCCGCACGGTCAGCCCCGGATGATCAGGCGGGCGTGAGGGCTCCAGCGCATCAGGATCCAGGCGAGATGGTCTGGCCGGAACGCGACGCAGCCGGCGGTCGGGAAGCGGGGGCGGCGCCAGGCATGGACGAAGATGGCCGAGCCCGCTCCGGGGATCACGGGATCGGCGTTGTGATCTGTAACGGCGCAGAGGTCGTAGAGCCCGTCTCCCCGACGCATTGCGTCCGCCGGGTAGGGATGGGGATGACGGACGGGCCGGTTGTAGGCCGGGTCGCGCGGGTCCTCCGCCCAACCGGTGCGCGGACCAAGAGCGCGGATCGGCAGGCAGGTGTTCGGCACGGGCAGGCGATCCGGCCGAACATAGAGCGCGGTGAGCCGCCAGATGCCGGCCGGTGTCGCGCCATCGCCTTCGCGCTTCTCGGCCGTCGGCAGAATGCCGCCCCGCCCGATGCTGCAGGCGAAGCGACGCCCCAGGAAGCGGGCGTGCCAGCCTATCACCACGAGGTCGCCCCGCCTGGGCAGCGCGGTGTGTGCCGGCCCCGCAGGCATGCTCAGAGCATATGGCCGGACTTGGCGGCCTTGGTGGCCAGGTAGCGCGCGTTGAGCGGGTTCTCGCCCACCTTCAGCGGCACGCGCTCGGCCACCGCCACGCCCGAGGCCTCCATCATCGCAAGCTTGCCCGGATTGTTCGTCATGAGGCGGACCGAGGCGAAGCCCATGGCCTTCAGCATCTCGGCGCCAAGGCGAAAGTCCCGCTCATCGTCCTCGAAGCCGAGGCGGTGGTTCGCCTCCACCGTGTCGAAGCCTTCGTCCTGCAGCGCATAGGCGCGCATTTTGTTCGCTAGGCCGATGCCACGGCCTTCCTGGTTCATGTACAGGAGCACGCCTGCCCCCGCTTCGGCGATCTGGCCGAGCGCTGCGTCGAGCTGGGGGCCGCAATCGCATTTCAGCGAACCGATCACGTCCCCGGTGAAGCAGGCGGAGTGGAGCCGCGAGAGCACGGGGGTTGCGCGCGGGGGCGCGCCGATCTCGACGGCATAATGCTCCTCCCCGCCATCGGCCGGGCGGAAGACGTGGACGCGCCCATGCTCCGCGAGCTGGAGGGGCACGCGGGCGCCTGAGATCAGCGTCATCCGCGTCATGGCGTCCGCCGCCCGCTTGACCGTGCTGGCATCGAGTACCGTCAGCTCCGCCTCGGCGGCGAAGCGCGCGATGGCGGATCGGTCCGCCCAGGTTGCCACCACGGCGGCGGGCAGGAGACGGGCCTGTTTGGCCAGCGTCAGCGAAAGCTTGTGAAGGGCTGGGTTGCCGTCACGCCGCGTCGCGTAGGGGCCCTTGAGGGGCATTGCCATATCGGCGCTCGGGTCGGCGGTGGCGCGCACCCAGCGGACGGTGGCATCGGCGGGGAGGCGGATCCGGGCAAGCGTGCCGTCATAGGCCCTTGCGCGCAGGGTTTCGGCGCGCCAGTGGGTGACCGCGAGATCGATCGCGCCGGGCGCGTCGCTCAAGCCACCGGCAGCGACGAGCGCGCGAAAGGCTTCCAGCCGGTCCGGCGCGAGGGTTTCTGCCGCGAGCACCAGCGCCCCGCCGGCGTCGCCGCCAGGCTCGTCCAAGAGCGCGACCGGCGCACCCATGCGCAGATCGGCCCGGGCACGGGCAACACGCTCCTCCTCGGTCAGCCGGATGGTGGCATTGGTCATCGCTCGGTTCCTAACCCGCGCCCGCGCGCGGTGCACGTTCTTATGCGCAACACATGGGCGGCCGGAAGGCTCCCGCGCACCTATGCGCTGAAACATCCGCGCGCAAAGCCACACATCGCGGTGATAAACTGACATCCTGGCGGCGCAGAGCCTGCTCCGGCCCCATTTGGGCCCGAGCGAAAGAGGTGCAAGGCGCGGGATAATCGCCGCGCGGCCCAGAGACTAGGGAGAAATGCCATGTCCGTTGCCCGGAAGATCCTGCTCGTGGACGACGATGGGGACCTGCGCGAGGCGCTTGCCGAGCAGCTCATGCTGATCGACGAGTTCGACGTCTACGAGGCCGAGGACGGCGCGAGCGGGATCGAGCGTGCGAAAGGCGAGCTCCACGACATCGTGATCCTCGACGTCGGACTGCCGGATATGGACGGCCGCGAGGTCTGCCGGCTGATGCGTCGCCAGGGGGTGAAGTGCCCGATCCTGATGCTGACCGGTCAGGCGTCGGACGCCGATCAGATCCTCGGTCTTGATTCGGGCGCGAACGACTACGTCACGAAGCCCTTCAAGTTCCCTGTGCTGCTGGCACGCATCCGTGCGCAGCTGCGGCAGCACGAACAATCGGAGGATGCGGTGTTCCCGTTGGGGCCCTACACCTTCCGCCCCGGCGCGAAGCTTCTGGTGGACGAGGCAGAGCGCAAGATCAGGCTGACAGAAAAAGAGACCAACATACTGAAATTCCTGTATCGCGCCGGTGGCCGCACCATCGACCGGGACACCCTGCTGCGCGAGGTTTGGGGCTATAATGCCGGCGTTACGACGCATACGCTGGAGACAC
>JBCBHB010000151.1:0-6564 GCA_038526025.1 Pseudomonadota bacterium | reverse complement strand
GTTTGGGGTACGCCGGGGGCGCCTGCCCGCAGCGGCGCCGCCCGTTTCGAAGCGCCGGAGGATGCTGCGGCGCTGCCCGATGGACGGGTGATCCAGGGGATGCTCGAGCGTTCCAATGTAAGCCCCGTGCATGAACTCGCGGCGATGATCGAAACCTCACGCGCCTATGAGCTGGTGCAGGACCTCGTCGAACGTGAGGATCAGCGCGTCCGAAACGTCATCGAAACCTTTGCCAGGGCAAGTTAGCGGCGCGGTCGAGAAGCGACCGGGTCCCGCAGGGGTCCGCGCACGATCGTTGAGAGCAGGTCTTCGCGGAGGACAGAATGCAGGCGCTCAAGATCGCGGCGACGGGGATGGCTGCGCAGCAGCTGCGCGTCGACGTCACTTCCAACAACATCGCCAATATGGGCACCACGGCCTACGACGCACGGCGCGCGGAGTTTGCCGACCTTCACTACCAGCTCCTTCGCCGCCCCGGCACGCTGACCGCGGCCTCCGGAGAAGAACTGCCGGCAGGTGTCGAGGTTGGCCTCGGCGTTCGTCCTGCCGCAGTCGCACGTGAACAGGCCCAGGGGGCGTTGCGCGCCACGAACGGCGAGCTCGACATCGCGATCGAGGGCATGGGCCTGATGGAGGTCGAACTCCCCGACGGCACCGCTGGATACACGCGTGACGGTGCGTTGAAGCTCTCTGCCGAGGGAGAGATCGTGACGGCGCTCGGTTACCGCCTCGCCGCGGGGATCACCGTGCCGGAGGAGGCGGAGCGCATCGCGATCGCGCCCGACGGCGTCGTCAGCGCGCTCTTCGGCGGCGACGCGCAGCCGCAGCAGATCGGTACGATCGAGCTGGTCCGCTTCGTCAACGAGAAGGGCCTCGAAGCGCTCGGCGACAATCTCTTCCGTGAGACCGTCGCCTCCGGCGCGCCCGCGATCGATGCTGCGGGGCAGGAGGGCCGGGGGACCTTCCGACAGGGGTTCCTGGAGGACAGTTCCGTCAACGTGGTGGCCGAGATCACTGAGCTGATCGAGGCCCAGCGGGGCTATGAGCTCAATGCGCGCGTCATGTCCGCCGCGGATGAAATGCTCTCGGCCGTATCGCGGATCCGATGAGAGGGTTCTCGCGGCCGCCCCGGGTGCCCTTGCGGGCCGTCCTGCTCGCCTTGCTGGCGCATGCGCTTGTGTTCGGCGCGGCCTTGCTGCCCGCCGCCTCCGAGGACGCTGCCGTGATCCGCGCGGCGCGCCTGCTGGCGCCCGGAACCTTGCTGAGCCAGTCGGACCTTGTGGTGCCGGAAGGCCGGGGTGGATCCGTGCCGCAGCTCCGGTCGCTTATCGGCATGCGGCTGCGCCAAGCCGCTGTCGCCGGTGCACCGCTCGGTCCGGGGGATGTTGCGGCGCCTTATGTGATCCAGCGGAACAGCCTCGTTGCCATGCGCTTCATCGCTGGCGGGCTCGTGATCCGGACCGAAGGGCGCGCGCTTGGCAGCGCGGTGCTGGGGGGGCGCGTGCCGGTCATGAACCTCGCCTCGAAGGAGACCGTCACCGCCGTCGCGACCGGGCCGGGTCGTGTCGAGATCCGTCGATGAGGCGGTTCGCCCTGCTGCCGGCGCTTGCGGTGTCCTGCCTTGCCGGCTGTGCCGGTCAGCTCGACCATCTGGGCAAACCGCCGACCGTGAGCGCACCGGGGGATGAGCAGTATCTCGACGTCCCGGCGCCCGCGCCGGAGCGTGTCGCTCTCTCCAGTCCGCCGCCCGCCGCGCCACCGCCGCTTGCGGTCACGCCGGCCTCGCTCTGGCGCTCGGGACCGAGTTCGCTCTTCGGGGACCGCCGGGCGAAGGGGCGCGGCGATATTCTCACGGTCGTGATCGAGATCGACGACGAGGCTGAGATCTCAAACACCACCGCGCGCGGCCGCAGCGGGGACGACGAGATCAGCATCAGCGCCTTCCTCGGCATCGCCAGCCTGATCGAGACCGTCCTGCCGGAGGACGGCACGCTCGACCCGGCCGTGCGCGCCGGGTCCACGCAGAACAGTCAGGGCACCGGCTCGATCAGCCGAGAGGAAGAGATCACCCTTCGGCTCGCGGCCACGGTGGAGCACGTCCTGCCGAACGGTCACCTCGCCATTCGCGGCAGCCAGGAGATCCGCATCAATTTCGAGCTTCGCGAGATCCAGGTGAGCGGGATCGTGCGGCCGGAGGACATCACGCGCATGAACGAGATCACCCTCGAGAAGATCGCCGATGCGCGGATCGTCTATGGCGGGCGGGGGCAGATCACCGACGTGCAGCAACCGCGCTACGGCCAGCAGATCGTCGACCTGATCTCGCCGTTCTGACATAGCGCCCTGTAGCCCCAAGCCCGCGGAGACCTCGATGCGCCTCCTTCTGATGCTCCTCCCCATCATCGCTCTCATCGGCGGCGCCATCGCCGGCGAGATGCTGCGCGCCCCGGCGGACGAGGAGGCGGTCGAGACGGTAGGTGAGAGCATGGCCGAGGAGGAGGTGCTCGAAGAGACCGACGACGTTCAGGTCGTCCGCCTCGAGCGGCGCCTCATCGTGCCCATCGTCACGAAGCGTCAGGCCCGCGCCGTCGTTCTGATCGATGTGGCCGTCGAGGTGCCCAGCGAGGCCGGCGAGGCCGCCCATACGCAGCTGCCGCGGCTTCGGGATGCCTTCCTGCGAACGATGCTGTCGCTGGCGGCCGGCGGTGCCTTCGACAACGGCGTGCCTTCGCCGGATACCCTCGAGGAGACCCGCCGGCTTCTGCGGGCCGATGCGCGCCGCGTTCTCGGGCTGCGTCAGGCGGAGGTCCTGATCCTCGAGGCGCTGGTCAGAAGCGTCTGACCGTCGGGTGTCACGCCGGCTCGCGCAGAAAGAGCAGCCCCATGCTGTCTTTCAGGGTCAGCGGGCCGCCGAGATAGTCCCCGCCAATCGGCGGCGTGCGCAGAACGACCTGCCAGCCATCCCCGTCGGTACCCGGGACACCGAGCGCCAGCGGATCGACCTCCGGCACCGGCCCGCCTTCAAGATGCGCGATGGTGAAGACCTGCTCCCCGCGCGGCCCGTGGCGAAGCGCTGTGAAGAGCGCCGTTCCGTCGACCGGGCGGCAATAGTCGAAGTGATCGCGGGGCCCGAGATTGTGCCTGAGCCAGGGGCGGGCGCCGCGGAACCGCCGAAGGGCGAGGTTGAAGCTCGTCTGCGCGTCCGAAAGCAGGTCCAGATAGGCCGACACGTTGCAGTAGTCGTGCATGTCGTCCATCCACGCGCGCGCGATCTCCTTCAGCACGGGCACGCTGTACTCGGCAGGTCCGTCGAGCGGCGGATCCACCTCGTTCAGGAGCTTCGCGATCACGTCGAGATCGTAGTCGGTCACCTCCACCAGCGCGGGCAGAAACTCCAGGAACCGGGCGAGGGCGGTACGCGTCTCGAACCCCATCTCCTTCAGCCGGCGGAAGGCGCCGGGCATCGAATAGGCGTACTCGTCCACCTGCCATTTGAGCGAGATCGCTTCCTCGGCCACCACCTTCACGCCGTAGCGGTCGTCCTGGTTCCGGATGAACCCCCAGCTCGCCCGCGCCGACGCGTTCAGGAAATCCATCGGCACCCCGGGCAGCGCGCCATAGGTCACGAGGTTCACGCCCGGGTTGTCGTAGGCCTTGTCGAGGATATCCATCCGCGTCTCGCCGAGGCGGGTGTTGATGTTGAGTTTGGGGTTGATCTGCGTGCCCCGCCGCAGCGTGTCGTGGTTCGCGCAGCCCGAGATCCAGTTCTCCCCATGCTCCAGGATCTCGCGGATCCGCCACCATTTCGAGAGCCAGAAGGTGTAGAGAAACGGCGTGTTGTGGGCGAAGGTGAGCGGGCCCCACTGGAACACGTCGTCGTCCCGCTGCTTCTCGATCACCGCCCGGTAGGTTGAGGAAAGCTCCCAGTCCTCCTGCGGCCAGGGCCGGCCATCCTCGAAGATGAACCAGGGGCGATAATAAGCGCCACCCACCTGCTGCACCACGTCCGCCATCGACTGCAGGTACTCGTCGTCATGGCGGTTCTGCTCGGCCTGGCTGTCCCACCACTTGAAGTCCTGCGCGCCGTCGACCCGCACGCCATCGGCGCCGAAATCCACCTTGCGCCGCTGCATCTCCAGCAGGATCGCGCGCACGGTCCAGTTCCGGTAGTTGATGTTCTGGCCGTACATGTTCGGCCCGGCGAAGAAATGGCTGTTGAGCGCGTCGAGGCCCTGGTTGTCCGCATGCCCGTAGACCACGTCGAAGATCAGCCGTTTGGGCTTCGTCGGCCAGTTGTGGAGGACGGCGGCAAGGTCTGCGAGCTCGTCCGGCCGCCCGCTCTCGAGCATCGCAGGGTTCACCGCCGCCATGCCCGCGATCACCACGTCGTAGCCCCAGTTCGTGGTGTCCGGCCGGCGGAGATCGACGGTGAGCACACCGTCATCCTCGCCGTTCTCTTCGGTCCAGAAGGCGGGCCCGGCCTCGTAGACGGTGGTGGGTTCCACGGGCAGGAGCTGGATCGCCTCATACCCCGCATAGAGCCGGTCGGCCGCTTCCAGCGGCAGGTCCCGGCCCACCCGGTCGGCCACATAGTCGAGATGCCGGGTGAGGGCGGCTAGGGTGCCGCCCGCCGTGGCCGTCGGTACGTGGAGCTGCAGAATGCTTGTCGCCGGGCCGATCTTCACCGGCGCCTCGGCGGTGCCGCCCAGCGCTTCGAAATAGGCCCGATCCCCCCGCGCCGCCTGCATCGCCTCGACATCGTAGTACTCGGCCGGGGCGAAGGCACCGAAGGGCAGGGAAGCCGCCAGCGGGTCCAGAATGCGCCGCCACGCCCCCTCGGCATCGCGCCAGGCAAGCGCGTAGAAGCTGCCGAGGGTTTCCCTGTTGCCGGCGGTCATGCCCTCGACGGCGGCGAAGGCGTAGGTGTCGTGCCGCGCCATGGGGATCAGGTGGCGCCCGAAGCGAACCGTCTGGCGCGCCGTGGTCAGGTGAAGCGGCTCCTCGGCCACCAGCACCTCGAGAAAGATATCGCCGTCGGGCACGCGGTTCTCGAGCAGCTCGGGAACCCAGAAGCCCACCTCGCAGATCGACCCGTTCTTGCGCGCGCCGAGCCGTCGGGCAATCGCGCGGGCGGCGTCGAAGCTGGTCTCCGCGCCCACCATCGCTTCGCGCGCAAACTCGATCAGCGCTTCCGTGGCAGCATCGTTGAGCGCGACATTGGCGGTGGACTGCATGACGTTCATCGGCTCACCCCGACTGGTGCTGGAAGAAGACGGCGCTCAGCGGCGGCAGGGTTGCGCTGAGGGAGTAGGGCTTGCCGTGCTGCGGCTCCGCCGTCGCCTCTCGTCCGCCGAAATTGCCCCGGCCCGAGCCGCCATACGCACCGGCATCGGTGTTCAGCACCTCGGCCCAGTGCCCCGCGAAGGGCACGCCGAAGCGCCAGTCCTGCCGCTCGAGATGCGTGAAGTTGACGACGCAGAGGAGCGGCGCGGTGCCTTCCGGCCCCCAACGCAACCAGCTCAGAACTGACGCTTCGTTGTTCCCGCCATCGACCCATTCGAAGCCCCCGGCATCCGCATCGCGCGCGTGGAGCGCCGGGGTTTCCCGCATCAGACGGTTCAGGTCCCGAACGAGTGCGCGCACCCCCTCGTGCAGCGGATAGTCGAGACTGGCCCAGGGCAGCGTCTGGTCATGGTCCCATTCGTCGCGCTGGCCGAACTCGCTGCCCATGAAAAGCAGCTTCTTGCCCGGGTGGCCCCACATGAACCCGTAATAGGCGCGCAGGTTGGCGAAGCGCTGCCACTCGTCCCCGGGCATGCGGCCGAGGATCGAGCCCTTGCCGTGCACCACTTCATCGTGGCTCAGCGGCAGCATGAAGTTTTCGCTGAAGGCATAGTGCAGCCCGAAGGTCATCAGGTGGTGATGGTGCTGCCGGTGCTCATGGCTCTCGCCCATGTATCGCAGGGTGTCGTTCATCCACCCCATGTTCCACTTGTAGCCGAAGCCGAGCCCGCCTTCGTGCACGGGGCGGGAGACGCCGGGCCACGCGGTCGACTCTTCGGCAACGGTCATGACCGAGCCATCGGCCCCATAGACCTCCCGGTTCACGCGCTGCAGGAAGGCGATCGCCTCCAGGTTCTCGCGCCCGCCATATTGGTTCGGCACCCAGTCGCCTTCCTCGCGGCTGTAGTCCCGGTAGAGCATCGAGGCGACGGCGTCCACGCGCAGCGCGTCGACATGGTATTCCTCGATCCAGTAGCGCGCATTGGCGACCAGGAAGTTCTGCACCTCGCGCCGGCCGTAGTTGAAGATCAGCGTGTTCCAGTCCTTGTGAAAGCCCTCGCGCGGATCGGCATGCTCGTAGAGCGGTGTGCCGTCGAACCGGCCAAGGCCATGTGCATCGGTAGGGAAGTGGCCGACCACCCAGTCTAGGATCACACCGATGCCGGCCTGGTGCGCGGCATCCACGAAGGCGCGGAAATCGTTGGGATCGCCGTGGCGCGACGTCGGCGCGTAGAGCCCGATGGGCTGGTAGCCCCAGGAGCCGTCGAACGGGTATTCGCT
>JBCBHB010000150.1:0-6647 GCA_038526025.1 Pseudomonadota bacterium | reverse complement strand
CAGTGATGCACTAACAATTCAACCGGACCACTCGGTGGGGGCACTCCACTGCCGCCGGTCAAATTGACAGCCGCGCACTGTCAAAATGGGAGCCCATTCCTGTCATTCTGACAGTAGGTTACTGTCAGAATGACAGCCCTCAATATAGATATGATATAAATAGATATTAGAAAGATCGAGAAATTCTTCAAATAATGGTAGAGTTTCAGCAACGACTATGGAAACCACACTCTACGACATTCTCATCGAGCAGGGCATCGACAAAACCCGCGCGAAACACGCGGTGAAGGCCTTCGTGACGCGCGATGAGGCGCGGCATGTCCTGGCGACCAAGGACGACCTGAGAAAGCTCACAGTGTGGATCGCGGGTATGCTCATCGGGCAGCTCGTGCTTTTCACGGGCCTCCTTGCGCTCATGCTGAACTAAGCGTCCGGTATTCGCTATCCAGGCTTAGCCCGACACTCCGGGCTTTACCGAGTGTAAGCTATATCCAGCGGCGCGGCTCGACCGGCAGCGTGGGATCGCCATTACCGTCGATCATTTTCGGTGCGATGAAGCGGCTGTGAGAGATTAGAGAGACTAGCGATCTCTGACACACCGCTAAGTAATTGAAATCGCTGGCTGGGGAACCTGGATTCGAACCAGGACTGACGGAGTCAGAGTCCGCTGTTCTACCGTTAAACTATTCCCCAAGCGGCCGACGGCTCGGCGGCGCGTGCGGGGGAGATAGAGAAGGGCGACCGTGCCTGTCAAGGCGCGACGCCGCGTCTTTCCACCACCGTCCTCAGAACACCACGGAGAGGCGGAGCAACCCCTGATAGTCGTTGAAGTCGCGCCCGCCGAAACCCGCCGCGCGCCCTTCGACATCGACCGCGAAGCGGCCCTGACGCAGACGGAGACCTGCGCCGACGCGGCCATAGACCGTGTCACCGACCAGCGAAGCCTGACCCACCTCGTCGAGCGTGCCCACCACCGCGGCCGAGAGCCAGGGTGTGAAACCCAGCCCGCCGAAGCTCATCGGGTAGGCCACCTCGCCGCCGAGGGCCCCTTCGAAATAGGTGATGAGGCTGTTGGTTGCTTCCACGCCCTCGCTGTCGAAGAAGCCCACGGCGCTGTCGACGGCGATCGCAACCTCGAGGCGCGGGCTGAGCTGGAAATTGCCGTACCCGTAGACGGCGGAGGCGCCGATCCCGCCGGTAAACCGGTCCGCGTCGATGGACCCGGTCACGCCGCCATTGTTGAAGTCGTATTCCGTCCGGCCGGCGCCGACGAAGCCGTCAATCACCCAGTTATCGTAGGGCTGCCAGGCGGCGTAGAAATCCAGCGCGATCCCGCGGCTGTCCATGTTCCCGGGAACGCCGTCGATGGCGGTGTCGAGATCCGTATGCTCGAAGCCAAGCCGGAAGCCCACGACCCAGTCCGTATCGATGTCGAAGTCGATGCCGACCGCGCCGCCCAGGAACTCCCCGTCGAAGCCCTGGTTGTCGAAATCCAGGAACGCGCCGTAGGGCCCGCCCCAGATACTCACCCCGTCGACGCCGCCTTCCGGACCGTCAAGCAGGCGCAGGCGTGCGCGTGCCGCAACATCGCCCTGCAGGGCCTGCAGACCGAGCGCGATCGGGACGACGCGCGCCGCATTGCCCTGAATTTCCGCGAGGCTCACCGGCCGGTCGCGCCGCCCGTCACCACGCGTCTCCTGCGCTGCAGCAGGCAAGCCGAGGGAGAGAAGCGCAGCCGCGGCTGCGAGGCATGCAGTGGATCGCATCCGTCCATTCCCGTTCTACGCGGGCGCCCTGCTCTGGTGGCGGCGCTGCCCATCCTCACGTCCGAAGCCCTGTCGCTGGCGGAGGATCGACGGCGGGAATCAGGAAATCAAGGGCACGAGAGCAATGCATCGCGCATCGCACACGTTGTGTGATCAAGTGTTGAACAGGAAGTGCAGTACGTCACCATCCGCGACACGATAGCCCTTGCCCTCGGCGCGCATCCGCCCGGCATCTTTAGCGCCCTGCTCGCCGCCATGGGCCACGTAGTCGTCGTAGCCGATGGTCTCGGCGCGGATGAAGCCGCGCTCGAAATCGCCATGGATCACGCCCGCGGCCTGCGGCGCCAGCGTGCCGGAAGGGATCGTCCAGGCCCGCGCCTCCTTCGGCCCCACGGTGAAGTAGGTGATGAGATCGAGCAGCCCGTAGCCCGCGCGGATCATCCGGTCGAGACCCGGCTCCTCCAGCCCCATGTCCGAGAGGAACTCGGCACGCTCCTCATCGTCGAGCTGGGCGATCTCCTCCTCGATCTGCGCCGAGATCACCACCGAGTGTGCGCCGGTGCTCGCGGCCCATTCGGCCACCTTGGCGGAATGGGCGTTACCCTCCGCCGCCGAGCCTTCGTCGACATTGCAGACATAGAGGACGGGCTTCGCGCTGATGAGCTGGAGCACGCGCCATGCCTTCGCCTCATCGGCGGAGACCTCGACCGTGCGCGCCGGCTTGCCCTCGTCGAGCGCCGCCTTCGCCCGCTCCAGCAACCCCTGCTGCTCCACCGCCTCCTTGTCGCCCCCGCGCACCTTGCGGCTGAGGTTCTGGAGACGCCGCTCGATGCTCTCGAGATCGGCGAGCATCAGCTCGGTCTCGATCGTCTCCATGTCCGCCAGCGGGTCCACGCGACCGTCCACATGGGTGATGTCGTCGTCCTCGAAACAGCGCAGCACATGGGCGATCGCGTCGACCTCGCGGATGTTCGCGAGGAACTGGTTGCCAAGCCCCTCGCCCTTCGACGCCCCCTTCACCAGCCCGGCGATGTCCACGAAGGTCAGCCGCGCCGGAATCGTCTCCCGGCTCTTCGCCATCTCCGAGAGCCTATAGAGCCGCGCGTCCGGGACCGAGACCTCGCCCACATTCGGCTCGATGGTGCAGAAGGGAAAGTTCGCCGCCTGCGCCGCGGCGGTCCGCGTCAGCGCATTGAACAGCGTCGATTTACCGACATTCGGCAGCCCTACGATGCCACAGCGAAAACCCATGCGCCCCTCCCGGCCGGCCAGCTTCCGGGCCACGCCGCGCGGCCGGAACGCCGGGTGCGGAACATGAACGGGGGCGCGCCGTCAAGTCGGCACGGCCCCCGGGCGTCGGTCGGTGGCGCTCAGCGCGACGCGGTTTGCGGATCGATCTCCGGTGTCTCGGGGCGCAGCGGCTCGGCTTCGAGCTCGAACAGCGTCGCCTGCACCGTCTCGTCCGGGAAGGGCACGTAGTTCTGGTACGGCAGAGCGCCATCGTAGGGCTCGAGCCGCAGCGGGTCCGCCATGGCAGACTGCCCGGTGAGCGCACCGTCAGCCTCAGCCCGCAGGGTATAGTGATGGACCCGCCCGCTCGCCAGCGAGCGGAGTTCCAACGCCGTGCCGTTCAGGCGGTAGTCGAACGTGTCCACCACCATGCCGTTGCCCGGCAGGATCTTGTCGCAGCGGAAGGAGCTGCAGGCGATGACGGCGCCGCTGTCGGAGGTCCAGGCGCCTTCGAGCACGGGCTCAGCCAGCACCGGCGTTGCCACCAGAAGGCTGCTGGCGACCAGGCTTGCGGCAATCACTCTCGACATCACGACCTCCTCTGCATTCGGGGGGACAACGTGCCGCCTGCGGCTACGTTCCTGCCCCTTGGGTCAGGTTCGCGGCCGACGATTCCATCCCGCCACGCTTATGAGATAGGTTCGGTGTGAATTCGGAGGTGTGTCTCCCATCACGCTTGCGGAGATTTTGCGTGAATTGCGCAGAGACTGCTCAGCGCTTGCCGAGTAGCCCGCGCAGGCGCTCAAAGGGCGAGGCAGCCGTCTCCTCGACCTTCGGGGTCGCAACGGCAGCGGGCGCCGCCTTCTTCGCGGGCTTCTCGGCCTTGGGGGGCTGCAGACGTGCGGCAACGGCGTTCATGAAGCCCGCGTCATCACCCTCCACGAGCTTGCCGACAGCGCGCGCCATCTCGTCGATCAGCGGATCAACCCATTCCTCCTCCGCCTTCGCGAAGTCGTGCAGCACATAGCCCGCCACTTTGTCCTTGTGCCCCGGGTGCCCGATGCCAAGGCGCACGCGCCGGTAGCTCTCGCCGATATGCTGGTGGATCGAGCGCAGGCCGTTATGCCCCGCATGGCCGCCGCCCCGCTTCACGCGCAAGCGCCCCGGCGCGAGGTCCAGCTCGTCGTGGAAGACCGTCACGTCCTCCGGCGCCACGCCGTAGAAGCGCGCAGCCTCCCCAACGGACTGGCCGGAAAGGTTCATGAAGGTTTGGGGCTTGAGGAGGATGACCTTGGTACTGCCGAAGCGCAGCTCGGTCACCTCGCCCTGGAACTTGGAGCGCCAGCCCGGCGCCCCTTCCCTCTCGGCAATCGCGTCGACCGCCATGAAGCCGATATTGTGCCGCTGGCGCGCGTGTTTGGGCCCTGGATTGCCGAGGCCCGCGAAGAGCAACATCGTCGCCTCCCTTCCGGGCGCGCGCCAGCCCTGCTCAGGCCTCTTCGCTGTTGTGGTTGCGGATCGCCTCCGCTGCCTCCTTCGAGAAGCCCACACCGGCCTTCTCCAGCGCGTCGTCGAGCTCGCCCGAGAGCGTCATCTCCGTCACGATGTCGCAGCCGCCGATGAACTCGCCCTTCACGTAGAGCTGCGGCGTCGTCGGCCAGTCGGAATAGTCCTTGATGCCCTGGCGCAGATCCGGCTTCTCGGGGTCGAGAATGTTCACGTCCTTAAACTCAACCTGCATGTAGTTGAGGATCTGCGAGACGCGCATGGAGAAGCCGCACTGCGGCTGCTGCGCCGTGCCCTTCATGAACAGCACAACGTCGTTTCCCTTGATGGTCTCGTCGATCTCGGCCTGGATGTCGGACATCGTCGTCTCCTGGATGGTTCAGCCGGGGGTCACTCCGGGGCGCTGGTCTGCAACCCGAGATAGTGCAGCGGGGCGTCGGGGCCCTTCAGGATCGAGGACAGCGCCTCATTCACCATCCGTTGCTGCTGGACACGGTTCTTGCCGCGGAACTCTTCGGCGACGACCACGGCGAAGTAGTGGTTGCCATCGCCCGCCGTATCGCGGATCTCCACGGTCGCTGTCGGGAATGCCTCCCTGATGAGCCGCTCGATCTCGCCTGCCTGAACCGCCATTCGGTGCCCTCCGTTCCTGTCGCGATGTAAAGGCGCCCCTCCGGCAGGGCAAGGGCCGCACCGGGGGGAAGCCTGCGCATGTCATGCCGCAGAGAAGAGGCGCTTCAGAACGCGGTCGAGCGGCGCCGCGTCCACGGGTGTCAGACGGACAGGCAGCGCCATGACCTCGGCCCGGAAGCGCGGCGGCAGGCGCACTGCATCTTTCTCCGTCGTCACCACCAGCGCGCCCTCGGCGCGCGCGCGGCGCAGCAGCCGGTCGAGCACTGCATCGGGATAGACGTGATGATCGGGGAACGCTTCCGTGAGGCGGAGCTCCGCCCCCATCTCGCGCAGTGTCTCGAAGAACTTTTCCGGCCGCCCGATGCCCGCGAAGGCCACCACCGGCGCGCCCTCGAGCGGCAGGCCGGTCTCCAGCGGCCGAAGCCGCGCTTCCATCAGCCGGCCTTCCGCGTTGAGCGCTTCGAGAGCCGGCCATTGCCCGCGGCAGGACGCCCGCGCCGCGGGCGCCCCCACCAGCACCGCAAGGTCCGCCCGCGCAAGCCCGCGCGCCACAGGCTCTCGTAGCGGGCCGGCGGGGATCAGCCGACCGTTCCCGAAGCCTTGCCCCGCATCGACCATCACGATGCGCGCATGGGGGTCGAGATGCGGGTTCTGCATCCCGTCGTCGAGCAACAGCGCCCCGGCCCCGGCAGCAGCGGCCGCGCGCAGCCCAGCGGCCCTGTCGCGCGACACCCAGGTCGGCGCGGTTGCGGCGTGCAGCAGCGCCTCGTCACCCACCGCCTCGGGCCCGTCGGCGCCCAGCTCCACCCGATGCGGCGCCGCCCTGCCCAACCGACCGCCATGGCCCTTGAGCACGATGTGAGGCGCCTGCGCCTCCAGCAGGGTGGCGAGATGTGCCACCATCGGCGTCTTCCCCGCGCCGCCGGCCGTCAGGTTGCCGATGCAGAGCGTCGGCACCGGAGGCCGGAAGGGCCGCGCGCCAAGCTCTCGCAGGCGCCCCCCCATCGCCCACAAAGCGCTCGCAGGCGCGAGCAGCCGGGCCGGCAGCGCCGGACGATCAGGCGCGGTCCACCAGAAGGCGGGCGACTGCATCAGCCCGCCGCCACGCACGCGTCGAGGAACCCGGCGGCCGCGTCGATGATGGGTTGCAGGTCCGGTCGCGCCTCGGAAAGCGCCAGCTCCGCCGAGGTCGCCATGTGGCTCCGCGCCACCGCATCGCCCAGCAGCGCCGCCACCGCCGGGGCCAGGTCCTCCGGACCCCTGATCGCCCGGAACCCGCCGGATGCCGCAAGCGCCGCATAGGCCGGCGCGAAGTTCTGCGTGCTCGGCCCTGCCACCAGCGCCGTCCCCAGCGCGGCGGGCTCGAAGGGATTATGCCCCCCCATCGGCGCCAGGGAGCCGCCCAGGAAGGCGACGCTGCAGCTGCGGTACCAGAGGCCCATCTCGCCCAGCGTATCGAGGATGCGTTGATCGTGTCGGAGGTTGATGTGGCGGAGCTGGCCGATGAACAGC
>JBCBHB010000149.1:3504-6652 GCA_038526025.1 Pseudomonadota bacterium | reverse complement strand
GCATGATCACCACCGGCGTGATGCTGGCGCTGCTCGCGGGCATCGCCATCAAGCTGAAGATCTTCAGCGGCGGCCCGTAGCCGCGCCCCATCCCCATTCATCAGCCCGCAATGACCCGCCCTCGAGGCGGGTTTTTATCATTTCCGGAGGATCCCCATGAGCACGACGTTCTACGACCACTGGCGCGAGGCGCCCGAGGGCACCTGGCGCTGGTCGAATTTCTCGCCCGCCGAGATCGCATGCCGGGGCACCGGCAAGCTGCTGGTCAACGAACCCGCGCTCGACAAGCTGCAGGCGCTGCGCGACCGGCTCGGCAAGCCGCTGATCGTCCGCTCCGCCTATCGCAACCCCGAGCACAACCGCGCCGTGGGCGGCGCCACTCGGTCGAAGCACCTCGACGGCGCCGCCTTCGACATCGCCATGGCGAACCACGACCCTGCGGCATTCGAGGCGGCGGCACGGGAGGTCGGGTTCCTCGGCTTCGGCTTCTATCCGCGCTCGGGATTCATCCATGTCGATCTCGGGCCCGCTCGCCAGTGGGGCGAGCGCTTCCCGATCCGGGCGACGGCCTTCGCGGCTGAAACGCCGCCTGCGCGCGAAGTGCTGGCCGACAGCCGCACCATGAAGGGCGGCGGGGCCGCCGGTGTGGCTACGCTGGGCGCCGCGGGCGTCGAGGTCGCCCAGAGCGTCCTGGCTGAGACCCAGTCCGCCATCCTGCCGCTGGTGCCGTATCTCGACACGCTCCGCTGGGTGTTCATCGCCGTGGCGCTCGGCGGGATCGCGATCACGATCTACGCGCGGCTGGACGATTGGAAGCGGGGCCGCCGATGATTGGTGCGCTCCTCGCTGGGTTCGCCACCAACCCGTGGGCCCGGACGGCTCTCCGCTACGGCGCCATCGCGCTCACAGTGCTCCTGTTCCTGTTCGCACTCCGGCGCTCCGGTGAACGCACGGGCCGCCTCGCCGAACGTCTCGAAACATTGGAGGAAACCAATGATGTTCAACGCCGGATGCTGGATGCTGCGGCGCGTCGCCCTCGTTCTCGCGACGATCTGGCTGAGCGGCTGCGCGACGGTCGGTTCTGATGGGGGCAGTTCCCGTGCATGTCCGCCGGTCGTCGAGTACAGCCGGGAGTTCCGGGCACGGGCTGCCGATGAGGTCGCCCTGCTGCAGGAGGGATCGATGATCGCGAAAATGCTGAGCGATTACGCCGTCATGCGCGACCAGGCGCGGGCGTGTGTCGACGGTGGCTGAGTCCGACGTGGCAGATCCCGGCGCAGTCACGAGCCTTCGAGCGTTTCAAGAACCGGGCAGTCCGGGACATCCTCTCCAGAACATCGAGCCGCAGTCACTGAGAGCACTTTCTCTATCCGCCTGAGGTCTGCGATCTTCGCCCGCACGTCCGCAAGGTGGCGCTCCGTCCGCTCCTTGACCTCGGCGCAGGTCGGCGCGGCACCGTCTTCGAGCCCCATCAGCCCGCGGATGTCCTCCATCGAGAACCCGAGTTCGCGGGCGCGCAGGATGAAGCGCAGGCGCGTGGCGTGCGCGGCGGAATAGATGCGGTAGCCGGCGTCGGTCCGGGGCGGGTCGGGCAACAGGCCGGTCTTCTCGTAATAACGGATCGTCTCGATATTGCAGCCGGTCGTCCGGGCAAGATCTCCGCGTGTGAAGCCGCTCTCGCGCTCGTGATCGATCATGGGCAAATTTCCTCTTGAGCCTGTAGTTGCTACAGACCCTACACCTCTCCTCAATCACAGGCGAGAGGTGCGCGACATGGCGCTGACAGACGACAGAACGGACAGCACGGGCGCGGATCGCCCGGCCCGAAAGGGCTGGCTCGCGGCGGGCGGTGTGCTGGGCGCCTTTCTCGCCTCGGCCTGCTGCATCGGGCCCTTGGTGCTGCTGACCCTCGGCATCTCGGGGGCCTGGATCGGCAACCTGACGGCGCTTGAGCCTTACAAGCCTATCTTCGCCGTGATCGCGCTCGGCTTCATCGGGGCGGGTTTCTGGCAGGTCTATTTCCGCAAGCCGACCGTCTGCGAGCCCGGTTCCTACTGCGCAAGGCCAGCATCGGCGCGCATCACCAAGACCGCGCTCTGGGCCTCGCTGATCCTCGTTGTCGCAGCACTCACCATCGACTGGTGGGCCCCGCTTCTCTACTGAACCCGAAAGGACACCCTCATGAAGAAGATGCTTGCTCTTGCCCTGTTCGGCTTGACCGCCGTCGCGCCGGTCACGGCCATCCCTGTTGCCGCGCAGACCGTCGCCGCCGAGCAGACCGTCACCTTCGCGGTCGACAACATGACCTGCGCGCTGTGTCCGGTCACCGTGAAGCGCGCGATGGAGGGCGTCGATGGCGTGCGCGCCGTCGAGATCGACTTCGAGGCGCGCACCGCAACGGTCGTCTTCGACAACGCCGCGACGAGCGCCGACGCCATAGCGACCGCGTCGGCCAATGCGGGCTATCCGGCCCGCGTCGCAGGCTGACGGGATGACCGAGCAGACCGACCGCAAGCTGATCGCGACAGGGGTCGTAGGCACCGTCATCGCGGCGCTCTGCTGCTTCACGCCGATCCTGGTCGTTTTTCTCGGCGCCGTGGGCCTGTCGGCCTGGCTTGGCTGGCTCGACTATGTGCTGCTGCCCGCGCTCGCCTTTTTCGTCGCACTGACCGTGTACGCGGTCTGGAGACGGCAGCGGCGCCAGACCACTCGAACGGATAGATGACTTGATGAAAGACGATTGCTGCGCGCCCAAGGGCGATTTCGACCTTGCCGTGATCGGCGCCGGATCGGCCGGGTTCTCGGCCGCGATCACCGCCGCCGAGGGAGGCCGGCGCGTCGCGTTGATCGGCCATGGAACCATCGGGGGCACCTGCGTGAACGTGGGTTGCGTGCCCTCCAAGACGATGATCCGCGCGGCCGAGGCCGTGCACGGCGCGCAGGCGGCGTCCCGGTTCCCAGGCCTTCACGGCGAGGCGCAGGTCGCCGACTGGGCTGCGCTGGTCGCGGCCAAGGACGATCTGGTCGCGACGCTGCGCCAGAAGAAGTACGCCGACCTGCTGCCGGGCTACGACGGTGTGACCTACATCGACGGGGGTCCGGCGCGGCTCATCCCCGGCGGGGTCGATGTCGACGGGCGCCGGATCAC
>JBCBHB010000149.1:0-3494 GCA_038526025.1 Pseudomonadota bacterium | reverse complement strand
GCCCGACATCCCCGGTATCAAGAACGTCGCGACGCTCGACAGCACATCGCTGCTGGAGCTGGACCAGTTGCCCGAGAGCCTGATCTTTCTCGGCGGCGGCTATATCGGCGTGGAACTCGCGCAGATGATGGCGCGAATGGGCACCCGCGTTACGATCGTCTGCCGCTCGCGCCTGTTGCAGCGCACCGAGCCGGAGGTGTCCGAGGCTCTGACCGAGGCTTTGCGCGCCGAAGGTCTTACCATCCTCGATGGCGCGACCTACCACGCCGCGCGGCGCGACGGGGGCCGTGCGGTGCTGACCGTGACGGTGAATGGCGCGGAGCGCGAACTGACAGCCGACCGCCTCGTCCTGACGACGGGACGCGCGCCCAACACCGAGGGGCTGGGCCTGACCGAGATGGGCGTCGAGACCGACGCACGTGGTGCGATCCGGGTTGGCGACGACATGCAGAGCACGAAGCACGGCATCTTCGCCGCCGGTGACGTCACCGATCGCGACCAGTTCGTCTACATGGCCGCCTATGGCGCCAAGCTCGCGTCCCGCAACGCCGTTCTGGGCGGGGCGGAGCGCTACGACAACGCCGCAATGCCTTGGGTGGTGTTCACCGATCCGCAGGTCGCCGGCGTCGGTTTGACCGAGGCGCAGGCGCGCACGGCGGGCCATGACGTCAAGACCAGCGCGCTGACGCTCGACAACGTGCCCCGCGCGCTCGCCGCCCGCGACACGCGCGGGCTAATCAAGCTGGTCGCGGACCGGGCGACAGACCGTCTCCTTGGCGGCGTGATCATGGCGCCGGAGGGGGCAGACAGTATCCAGACGCTCGTGATGGCGCTGAAGTTCGGCATCACGACAAAGACTTTGGGCGAGACGATCTTCCCTTATCTTACCACTGTGGAGGGTGTGAGGCTCGCCGCGCAAACCTTCGACAAGGATGTGGCCAATCTGTCCTGCTGTGCGGGATGAGACCGATTTCCGGTATCGATATCGACCCCGGACGTCGGCACTGGTTCGTGAATGGACATTGGATGAACCCGGCAGTATATCGTTGAGAGTGCGCAAAATCGCTTCACTCATTGCCGTCGCGTTTCTTGCGGTGTTCGCCGCAAGCTCGGTCGTGCATGCGGTGAGCGCGAACGCGATGGCGTTGGACATGGCGATGGCCGACGGCGGCGCGATGTCGATGCCCGACTGCCAGGGCTGCCCAGAGGACGGCGGCAGCGACGCGAACGCAAGCTGCGATCTGGTTTGTACCGCGCCCGTGTTCGCCGTTCTGAGAGCGGTGGAACCCGCACAGTTCATGATGCCGTTGCTGCGTCAGGACCGGCCTCTCGGCATGACGCTTCCGCGCGGGCTTCGAGCGCCGCCGGACCCTTTCCCTCCCCGAACCCTCATCTGATCCGACGGCCGGACGCCCGCAAGGGCGCGCTTGCGACCGTCTCCGCGTCTCTGCGCGTCTGACCGACGCATCGAGACGCAATGCTCATGCGCCATGCGCGCGCTCGACGGCATGCATCAGATGAGACAAACACATGAGATCGATTTTCCCACCGGCGCTGTCGCGCCGAGGCTTTCTGGCCGGTAGCGCCGCAGCGGGCGCCGCGCTTTCACTGCAACCGGCCTGGGCAGATACCCACCGCGCCTTCACGCTGCGCGCTGCGTCGGGACGGGCGCGGCTGGTTCCGGAGCCTTGGGGCGAGAGCGATGTCTGGTGCTATGGCGGCACCGTTCCGGGGCCCGAGATCCGCGTGCGGCAAGGCGACCGGTTGCGCATCGCGGTCGAGAACGCGCTGGACGAGGAAACGACCGTGCATTGGCACGGGTTGCGGGTGCCCAACGCCATGGACGGCGTGCCGCATCTGACACAGGCGCCAATCGCGCCGGGCGAAACCTTCACCTACGAGTTCGACGCGGTCGACGCTGGGACGTTCTGGTATCACCCGCACCAGCGCAGCTTCGAGCAGGTCGGCCGCGGGCTCTACGGCGCTCTGATCGTCGAGGAAGCGAACCCGCCGCGCGTGGATCGCGAGCTGGTCTGGGTGCTGGACGACTGGCGACTGACGCAGGACGCGGCCATCTCGGACGACTTCGGCGGGTTCCACGACATGAGCCATGCCGGACGGCTCGGCAATACCGTCACGATCAATGGACGCGTGCCCGATGCGTTGCCGGTGCGGGCGGGCGAGCGGATCCGGCTTCGCCTGATAAACGCCGCCAATGCCCGTATCTTCGCGCTCGTTTTCGGCGATCTCGCGCCGCAGGTGATCGCGCTCGACGGCCAGCCGGTCACGCCCCATGCGGCGCCCGGCGGGCGGGTGGTGCTGGGCCCGGCCATGCGCGCCGACCTGATGCTCGACGTGACCGCCGCGCCGGGCGCGACGATCTCCGTCATCGACCGCTTCTTCGCGCAGGACGCCTACGCCCTCGTGGATCTGACGGTGGCGGAGACGCCGCTCCGCGACACAGCCCCCGACTGGTCCATGGGGCTGCCCTCGAACCCGCTGCCCGAACCCGACATCGCGCGCGCCCGTCGTCACGAGGTGACATTCACCGGTGGCATGATGGGCGGGATGATCGAGCGCCAGATGGGCCTTTCCGGCGAAAGCGGCATGGGGGGCATGATGGGCGGCGGCATGATGAACCGGATGCACGACGGCGGCATCTGGTTCGTCAACGGCGTGGCGGCCGAAGGGCATATCCTCGACCCGATGCTGACGCTGGAGCGCGATGCCTCCCACGTCATCGCCATGACCAACGCCACGGCGTTCCATCACCCGATCCACTTGCACGGCCACTCCTTCCGCGTGATCAGCCGCAACGGCACGCCGACCGCACATCGAGAGTGGCAGGACACCGTGCTGATGGCCCCGCGTGAACGGGTCGAGATCGCCTTCGTGGCCGACAATCCGGGCGACTGGATGTTCCACTGCCACATCCTCGAGCATCAGGCGGGCGGGATGATGGGTGTGATCCGTGTGGCCTGAGGGGAAAGCGATGATGAACGTGCACTCAGTGAGCGGATCGCCGCTCGGACGGCGCCACGTGCTCGCGATGCTGGGCGGTGTCGCCCTTTCCGGTCTGTCTCCGGCGCGACGGGCGCAGGCTGGGGACGCCGCGGCCCCCGCACTGGCCTTCGACGGCGATGCGCTCGTCGTCGCGGGCGCGCAGGTGTGGCGGCACGACCTGTCGGGTGGTGCCTCAGCGACCTTGGCCACGCCACGCCCCCATATCCGGGCGCTCGCTTGTCACCCCGCGCGGACCGGGCGGCTGTTCGCGGCGTCGGACGGCGGCGGGCTGGACCGGTCCGACGATGGCGGCCGGACATGGGCTGCTGCCTCGGGAGGACTGCCGCAGGCGCAGGTAGCTGCGCTCGCCATCGCGGCGGGGGCACAGGACACGGTCTATGCCGCCGTCGCTGGCGACGGGCTATGGCGCAGCGAAGACGCGGGGGAAAACTGGTCACTCGTGATGGACCGCCTCAGCGATCCAGGGGCGG
>JBCBHB010000148.1:0-6675 GCA_038526025.1 Pseudomonadota bacterium | reverse complement strand
TGGGCACATCCTGAGCCATGACCAGATCGAGGCGACGCTCGTGCGCCGTGCGGGCTACGAAGTGCGCGTCGTGCCCGTCGAGGGCGGATCGTGGGAGACCATGCCGCCGACGCTGACCGACCATATCGGCCGGGAGCTCCGCTGGTGCCAGGGCAACCTGCAATACGGCCAGCTCCTCGGCCTGCGCGGGCTGAAGCCCGTCAGCCGCCTGCAGGTCCTCATCGCGATGATGATGTATGTGGGTCCTGTGGCGTGGATGGTGATGACGGCGACGGCTGTCTCGAAGGCCTTCCTGCCCGATCCTGGCGGCATCGACCTCGCCATCGGGGTGGCGATGTTCTTCGCGATGTTCGGCATCAGCCTGGTGCCGAAGCTGCTGGGTATGGCGGACGTGATGCTTACGCCGGGTGGCGTGCGGTCCTACGGGGGGGCGGGACGGTTCCTCGCCAGCTGCCTTTCGGAGATGATCTTCTCGATCCTCGTGGCTCCCGTCATCGCGCTCCATGTCAGCATCTTCGTCGTTGGCCTTCTCTTCGGCCGGTCGATCAAGTGGGGCGGTCAGAACCGCGACGTCTACCAGCTGGGCTGGGGGCATGCTGCGCGCGCCTTCTGGCCGCAGACGCTCTTCGGCGTGGCGATCGTCGTCGCCATCACGTCGGCGATCGGGACGGGTGGGCTCATCTGGGCCGCGCCGTTGGTCCTGGGTCTGTGTGGCGCGATCCCCTTCGCGGTGATCACGTCGAACTGCGCACTTGGCGAACGGGCGGCGGCGGCGGGCCTCTGCGCCGTGCCGGAAGAGGTGTTGCCGACACCCGGCCTCGGCCGCTTCGGGCTCGAGCCCGCGGAGGAGCCGCGTCTCGCCGCGTGAACGCTGACGAGACGCTGCCGAAAAACTGTGCGCCGCCGGGTCGGATATCGGTCCAGGCGGCGCGCATTCATCCGTCCAGACCGGCACCCGCTTGACGCGGACCGCGCTTCCTTGTGAAGAGGCTCATGCGGCGCCCATTGGCCCGCCAGGCCGGCGAAAGCCGCCCGCAGCAGCCCGATCCCGGAGGCGAGTACCATGTCTCTCCAGCAGCCTTATCTCCTCTTCCTCGGCGATGCGCCGGATCCGCTGGCGGCGAAGGTCGCTCAAGGCATCCGCGACTGGCGCCCGGGTGTCAGTGTCGGTCAGCTCCGCCTGCCGGGCTGCAATGCGGATATGAAGCTGCCGGACATGACGATCGCCGAGGCGAAGGCCGCCGGCGCGAAGACCGTGGTGATCGGCGTTGCCAACCGCGGCGGCTTCATCTCCGAGGCGTGGCAGCAGGTGCTCGTCGAGGCGATGGAGGCGGGCATGGACATCGCGGCGGGGCTCCACACCCTGCTGCGCGACCAGCCGGCGCTGACGGAAGCCGCCGCGCGCACGGGCCAGAAGCTCCACGATGTGCGCCTTCCCGACCGGAAGTACCCCATCGGCGATGGCGCCAAGCGGCGCGGCAAGCGCATCCTCGCCGTGGGGACGGACTGCTCCTGCGGGAAGATGTACACGGCCCTCGCGATGGAGAAGGCGATGCACGAGGCAGGCATGAACGCCTCCTTCCGCGCCACGGGCCAGACCGGCATTCTCATCACCGGCGAGGGCGTGCCGCTCGACGCGGTGGTGGCGGACTTCATGGCGGGTGCGGTCGAGACGCTGACGCCGGACAACGACGTGCACCACTGGGACATCATCGAAGGGCAGGGCTCGGTCTTCCACCCCAGCTACTCGGGCGTGACCATGGCGCTCATCCATGGCGGCCAGGCCGATGCGCTGGTGCTCTGCCACGAGCCGACGCGCACCCATATGCGCGGCCTGCCGCATTACCCGGCGCGGGACATCTCTGAGCTCGGGCCGATGGTGCTTCCGCTGGCCCGCGTGGTGAACCCGGACGTGAAGATCATCGGCGCGTCGATCAACACGGCCGCGCTCGATGACGCGGCGGCGGAGAAGTACCTCAAGGAGACGTCCGAGCGGCTCGAAATGCCTTGTGTCGACCCCTATCGCCACGGGGCGGGCGCGCTGGTCGAGGCGCTCTGATGCCGAGTCTCGCGGTCGAGACGCGGCGCTTCGCGCTGCGCGAGACCTTCACGATCAGCCGCGGCTCGCGCACCCATGTCATGGTGGTCGAGGCGCGGCTGACGCTGGACGGTGTGACCGGCCGCGGCGAATGCGTCCCCTATCCGCGCTATGACGAGACGCCTGAGGGCGTGACCGCCGACATCGAAGCGATGCGCGGCGCGCTGGAGGGCGGGCTCGACCGCGAGGCGCTGCAGGAGGCTATGCCCGCCGGCGCCGCGCGCAACGCGCTCGACCTCGCCTTCTGGGATCTCGAGGCCAAGCAGACGGGCCAGCGGGTATGGGAGCTGCCGGCCTATGCGGCGCTTGGCGGTGCGGCGCCTGGGCCCGTGCCCTCGTGCTACACGCTTTCCATCGACACGCCTGAGAAGATGCGCGCGGCGGCCGAGAAGAATGCCGACCGGCCGCTCCTGAAAATCAAGCTCGGCGCGGGGCCGGAGGACATGGACCGGATGGCGGCCGTGCGGGCGGGCGCGCCGAATGCGCGCCTGGTCATCGATGCAAACGAGGGCTGGAGCACCGCGGACTACGAAGCGCATGTCCCCACGCTCCAATCGCTCGGCGTGGAGCTTATCGAGCAGCCGGTGCACGAGAACGACGACGCGGCGCTTGCCGGCATTGCCCATCCCGTGCCGCTCTGTGCCGATGAGAGCTGCCACACACGTGCGTCGCTCGACCGCCTTCAGGGCCGCTACGAGATCATCAATATCAAGCTCGACAAGACGGGCGGGCTGACCGAGGCGCTGGCGCTGCGTGCGGAAGCGCAGAAACGGGGCTTCGGCGTGATGGTCGGTTGCATGATGTCCTCCTCCCTTGGCGTGGCACCTGCCGTGCTGGTCGCCGGAGGGGTGCAGATCGCCGATCTCGACCCGCCCATGTTGCTTGGCGAGGACCGTGATCCGCCGCTGGGAGTTGATGCATCCGCCGTCTCGCCGCCCGAGCCCGAGCTTTGGGGCTAGGGGGCAGGGGGTGCCGGGAGCCTAACCGACTGGGAGTGAGAGAATGAGCCGCATCGTCTACGTGAACGGCGACTATGTGCCCGAGGAAGAGGCCAAGATCTCGGTGTTCGACCGTGGCTTCCTGATGGCCGACGGGGTCTACGAGGTGACCTCGGTGCTCGAAGGCAAGCTCTGCGACTATGAAGGCCACAAGGTGCGGCTCGCCCGCTCGCTCTCCGAGCTGAAGATGGGCAGCCCCGTGACCGACGATGAGCTGCTCGAGATCCACCGCCAGCTCGTGACCCGCAACAACCTCCACGAGGGCGTCGTCTACCTCCAGATCACCCGGGGTGCGGCGGACCGGGACTTCGCCTGGCCGAAGGATGCCAAGCCCGGCATCGTCCTCTTCACGCAGGACAAGGACCTGGAGGAGGCGAAGGCGGCCAAGACCGGCATCAAGGTCGTCAGCCAGCCGGATCTGCGCTGGGCGCGGCGGGATATCAAGACCGTGCAGCTCCTCTACCCCAGCTTCGCCAAGATGGCGGCGAAGGAGCAGGGGGCGGACGATGCCTGGATGGTGGCAGACGACGGGTTCGTGACCGAGGGCACCTCGAACAACGCCTACATCGTGAAGGGCGGCAAGATCGTCACGCGCCATCTCACCAACGACATTCTCCACGGCATCACGCGGGCCGCCGTGCTCAAGCTGGCGCGCGAGGCGCAGATGCAGGTGGAAGAGCGCCCGTTCACGATCGCCGAGGCGCAGGAGGCGGATGAGGCCTTCATCACGGCCGCCAGCACCTTCGTTTGCCCGGTCGTCTCGGTCGATGGCGTCGCACTGGGGACAGGCGAGCCCGGCCCGGTCGCGAAGCGGCTCCGCGAGATCTACATCGCCGAGGCGCGCGCCCACGCAATCTGACCCTGTTGCGGGGCGGCCGCCTTACTCGGTGGCCGCGCCCTCGGGCTCAGGCGCGTTCTCATCGTCCGGCCCGATAAGCCCGGCGGCACGGCCGAGGCGGGTGACGTAGTCCTTCACCCGATCCACGGGCCCCGGTGCATCGCTCTCCGGGGCGGGCGTGTTTGCAGCGGTCTCGACGGGCTCCTCTGCCGGCGGCTCAGTATCCGCGGTGTCCGCTTCCTCGGGGTCGGTCTCGGGCTCCGGCACGGTAATCGTCGCCGTCGGTGGATCGATCTCCGTGGGGGCAGGGCGCTGGGCGGCCGGGTCGTGCTCGGCGGTTGCTTCGGCAATGGTGCGCACGGTGGACTGCACGCCCTCGCGCAGCTCCTCGGGCACAGGCATGCGGCTGAGGAGCGCAATGCAGAACGCTACGCCACCCACGATGATGAGCATGCCCAGCCAGCGCATTTCAGTCTCCCGTCCCGCCTCTCCCACAGCGCAGATAGCCTGCGCGTTCTGCGTTTCAGCATAATACTGGAAACTGGGCAAAGACGCAGCGCCCGGCATGGGGCGCTGCGGGAAGCGTTGCCGGGCGTTACTCGGCCGCCTGGGGCATGTTCGTTGCCTTGGCCAGGGCCTGGTCGAGATCGGCGATCAGGTCGTCCGCATCCTCGATGCCGATCGAGAGGCGGATCACGTTATCCGCCGCTCCCGCCGCTGCGCGCTGCTCGGAGCTGAGCTGGCGGTGCGTGGTGCTGGCCGAGTGGATGATCAGGCTCCGCGCATCGCCGAGATTGGCCACATGGCTGAAGATCTCGACATTGTTCACCACGCTCACGCAGGCGTCGTAGCCGCCCTTGATGGCCACGGTGAAGAGCGAGCCCGCGCCCTTGGGGCAAATCTTCTTCACGCGCTTGAAGGAGGGGGACGACTTGAGGCCCGCATAGGTCACCGCTTCCACGCGCGGATCGTTCTCGAGCCAGGTTGCGATCTTCTTGGCATTGGCCACGTGACGATCCATCCGCAGGCTCAGCGTCTCGATGCCGAGGAGCGTGATGAAGGCGTTCTGCGGGCTCTGGCACATCCCAAGGTCGCGCAGGCCAATGGCGTGGCTGTGCAGCGTGAAGGAGAGCGGCCCGAAGGTCTCGTGGAACGTGAGGCCGTGATAGGCGGGCTCGGGCTGGCTGAGGCTCGGGAACTTGTCGGAGGCCGACCAGTCGAACTTCCCGCTGTCCACCACCATGCCGCCCATCACCGTGCCGTTGCCGGAGAGGAACTTCGTGGTGGAGTGCGTCACCAGCGTCGCGCCATGCTCGATGGGCCGGCAGAGATAGGGGGTCGCGGTCGTGTTATCGACGATCAGCGGGATGCCCTTCTTGTCGGCGATCGCGGCGATCTTGGGCAGGTCGGCGATGTGGCCGCCGGGGTTCGCGATCGACTCGCAGAAGATCGCCTTCGTCCGCTTGGTGCAGGCGCGGCTGATCTCGCCCGGCTTGTCGATGTCGACGAACTTGGCTTCCCAGCCGAAGCGCTTGATGGACTGGCTCAGCTGGGTGACCGAGCCGCCGTAGAGACGGTTGGAGACCACCACATTGTCGCCCGGGCCCATGAGCGGGAAGAGCGCCATGATCTGGGCTGCATGGCCCGAGGAGCAGGCAGTGGCGCCAACGCCGGTCTCAAGGGCGGCCACGCGCTCCTGCAGGGCGGCAACGGTGGGGTTGGTCAGCCGCGAGTAGATGAAGCCTACTTCCTGCAGGTTGAAGAGTGCGGCGGCATGCTCATGGTCGCGGAAGGCGAAGGCCGTGGACTGGTAGATCGGCGTCTGGCGCGCGCCGGTGGCGGGGTCTGGCTTCGCGCCGGCGTGGATCTGCAGCGTGTCGAAGCCGTAGGTGGTCTCGGTCATGGTTGCCTCGTTGGTATCTCGGGTCTTCCCGGGCGCGGAAGCTACGGCGTGGCGTCCGGCTTGTCAGGCGGTAAATCGCTTTCGCGGCCTGACTGGCTGGCCCCGTCAGGCGCTCACGCTGTCGAGCAGCGCCCGATCTATCGCGATGAAGGGCTCGGCGAGGCTGGCCAGCGCCGCACGGTCCGGCATTGGCGGCGGCGGGCGCTCCCCGATGCTCCCCGTGGCGTTGGCGCGTCCGATGCGTTCCGGCGCCGTAAGGCCCAACCGTTTGAGAAAAGAGCGGAACTCGGCGTCGAAATTGCTCTGCCGCAGCACCACGTCGAAGCCGGAAAGCGTGGACCTCGCACCACTCAGCCAGGTCTCTCGCGGGACGTCCGACGCGCCTGTGGGGCTGGCGAGGCGGCGGGCTTGTGCGTTGTCGAAGAGCCGCGCGACACGGGGGTGACCGGAGGCGAGCGCTTGCTCCAGCGTCTCGAAGGGCAGGGGGCGCTTCAGCGTTTGCTGATAACGCCAGGCGCTGACCAGCCGGTCCATCGGATCGCGCAGCACCGTGACGCGCAGGCCCGGCCCGAGATGGTCGAGCTGCGCTGTCCCGTAGTGGCCGCCCACATACCGTGCCCCGCGGGCGAGGGCGAGTTCCTCCGGGCCCGATGCGTCGCTGATCGTGAGCGCCTGTCCCCGCCAGCTCGACCCGAGCAGCCCTTTGAAATGGGCGTTCACCGTCGAGCCCGCGGTCTTGGGGATGTGGAAGAAGATCACGCGCTCCGGGCAGAGCCGGGCGGCGCGCGCGGCCGTGAGAGGCTGGATGGCGCGGATCGTAGCGCGGCGCAGCGGCGTC
>JBCBHB010000147.1:0-6687 GCA_038526025.1 Pseudomonadota bacterium | reverse complement strand
TCTGCTCGGCCTCTCGGGCGGGATCGACAGCGCGATGGTCGCCACCGTCGCCGCCTCGTCCGGCAGGGGCGTGGCCGCGCTGGGGGCGATGCGCCAGCCGTCGTCCTGGCACTCCAGCTCCACCATTCTGGTCGCGTCCTCGAAGAACGGCATCTGGAAGGCAAGGCGCCCGCCTGGGTTCACCCCGAAACTGCCGCCGTCGAAGACCTGGTCGTCCTGCCCGCCGACAAGGTTGAGGTAGACAAGCGGCAGCCCGGTCTCGACCCCGCGCGCCACGGCATGCCCCATACGCGCATCGTACTTTCCCTGCTCATAGGGCGAGCCGTTCGGCACCAGCAGCGCCTCGGCGCCCGATTCTGCCAGGCCCTCGCAGACATCGTCGAACCAGATATCCTCACAAATTGGGAAACCGACGCGGCAGCCATTGATCGCGATCGGCCCCGGTGCCCTGCCCTCGGCGTAGAGCCGCTTCTCGTCGAACACCCCGTAATTGGGGCGGTGAAACTTGTGGCACTCCGCCCGAACGCGTCCGTCCTCGAGCACGTGGTATGCATTATAGACGCCGCCCTCGCCGGCGACAGGCGCGCCAAGGGCCAGCGCCGGGCCATCGGAGCAGGCCTGAGCGAGACGGTCGATCGCCGTGCGGCAATCGCGCAAAAACGCCGGGCGAACCGACAAATCGAGCAGTTGGTAGCCCGAAAGGAACATTTCGGGCAGCATCACAAGGTCTGCCCCCGCGGCCTTGCCCTCCGCCCAGGCGGCCTCGGCCTTGGCGAGATTCCCCTCGAGATCGCCGGCCACCGGATTGGCCTGCACCAGAAGAACGCGCAGCCGGTCGGTTCCGCTCATCTGCTCTCCTCGGCGCGGCTCCGCGCGCCTCCCAGCCCCTTCGAGGGGCCCGTTCTCGCCTTACGCCCCGGATTACGGGGCAGACTCCGGCCCCGCAAGGCCGCAGGCGGTAAATGGGGCGTTGTCAGCCATAGTCCTGCCAAATAGATTGGTCAGAAGCATGCAGGAGGAGCCGACTGGTCGCGGCTCGAGCAACGGTTTGAGGGAACGGGCAGATGCGGAGCTTTGCAGCTGCAGCGGCGGTTCTGGGTCTTAGCGCTGGGGTGGCGCTGGCGCAGGACGGAACAACCGCCGTCGCAACCAAAGAGTATGACAGCGGCGCCGTCTATCAGGGCGAATTCAAGGACGGCAAGCAGCACGGTCAGGGAACCTACAAGGCACCGGATGGCTACGAGTACTCCGGTGAGTGGGTCGAGGGTAAGCGGCAGGGCAAGGGCATTGCCAAGTTTACCAACGGCTCGGTCTACGAAGGCGACTTCTTCGACGACGTTCCCCACGGCACCGGCACCATCACCTACGCGAACGGCGGCGTCTATTCGGGCGAGTGGGCCAACGGCGTGATCGAAGGCTACGGCGTTGCCGACTACGGCAACGGCATGCGCTACGAGGGCGATTTCCGGAACTCGGCGCACCACGGCCAGGGCATCATGACCCGGGACAACGGCTATCGCTACGAAGGCCAGTGGCAGGAAGGCGCGCAGCACGGGCGCGGCACCGTCACCTACCCGGACAAGGCGGTCTATACCGGCGACTTCGTGAACGGCGTCCGCCACGGCGAGGGCAAGATCACGCTGACGGACGGCTTCGTTTACGAGGGCGTCTGGACCGACGGTCAGATCACCGGCACCGGCACGGCGCAATATGCCAACGGCGACACCTATACCGGCGCTTTCGTCGAGGGTAAGCGCGAGGGCGATGGCGTGGCCGTCTACGCCTCGGGCGACCGCTACGAGGGCAGCTTCAAGAACGGTGACCGTGACGGCCGCGGCAAGTTCATCGGCACCGATGGCTACACCTACACCGGCGACTGGGTCGAAGGCCGTATCGAGGGCGCCGGCGTGGCCTCCTACCCCAACGGCTCGCGCTACGAAGGCCAGTTCGTGGCGGGCACCCCGCAGGGCGCTGGCAAGATCGTCTACGCCGATGGCGGCTCCTACGAGGGCCAGTGGGCGAACGGCGTGATCACCGGCCAGGGCATCGCGCAGTATGCCAACGGCTCGGTCTATGAAGGGTCGTTCCAGAATGCCCGCCACCACGGCGAAGGCACGATGACCTATCCGGACGGCCATGTGTATGCCGGCACCTGGACTGATGGCGTCCAGTCCGGCGCCGGCACGCTCACCTACCCGGACGGTGCGATCTACGAAGGCAAGTTCGTCGAGGGCCGGCGCCAGGGCAGCGGCAAGCTCATTCTGGCCGACGGCTTCGTCTATGACGGCGGCTGGCTCGAGGGCGAGATCCACGGCGAGGGTGTCGCGACCTACCCGAACGGCGACCAGTATGCGGGCAACTTCATCCGCGGCCGCCAGCACGGCTTCGGCGTGATGACCTACTCCAACGGCACCGTCTACGAGGGCTGCTGGGAAGAAGGCCGCCGCGCCGCCGCCGAGGGCGAGAACCAGCAGGAATGCGAGACCGCGACACAGTAAGCTCCGGCTCAGCGCGATATCAGAGGGCGGCGCCATGCGCCGCCCTTTTTCGTTTCGACATGATTCTCAATGAATGCATAGAAACTGTCGTGATTTGCGTGTAGCGTGCTTGCACGAACAAAGGAGGAACACCATGGATACGCAAGCCATCGCCGAGGATTTCACCCGGCTCCTGAGGGAGAAGAAGGAGGACGAGGCGCACAAGTACTGGGCCGACGATGTGGTCTCGATCGAGGCCGCGCCGGGGCCCCATCAGCGTTGCGTCGGCCGTGCGGCGGTTCTCGAGAAGCACAAGTGGTGGGAGGAGAACACCACCGTCTACGGCGGCGATGTCATCGGCCCGATGGTCAATGGCGACCAGTTCGTCATCCGCTTCCTGCTCGACGCCGAGATGACGGGCTTTCCGCGGATGCAGCTCGACGAGGTCGGGCTCTACACGGTGAAGGATGGGAAGATCGTCGAAGAGCGTTTCTTCTATCCCACCGAGGGTATGTGAGGTGTCGAGGGGCCGCGCATCGCCGCGGCCCCTCCCTGCCCGGCTCAGAGCACGGTGAAGTCCACCTCGAAGGTCTCGGTGGCCTCGCCCTGGGCGCCGTTCTGCTCAAAGGCTTCCAGCGCCAGAGTGTAGTCGCCTTCGCCGAGATCGCGACCGTCGAAGTACTGCCCGTTCGTGTCGCCAAAGAGGGCGTAAGGGATCACGTTCTCGACCCGGGTGTCGCCATCCATCGAAAGGCGCATGCTCTCGATGCCATCCGGCGTCTCGATCACCGCGAGGCCGACGGCCTTGCCCTCGAGGAGCGAAGCGTCGACGGTGGCGCCGTCATCGATCTCGAGGATGATGGTGTCGGTATCCGTGTCCACGAGCGCGACCGCGTAGCCGTCGGGGATCGGGTCGTTCGACGATCCGCCGCCATCGCCCCCGTCGCCACCATCGCCCCCGTCGCCACCATCACCGCCATCTCCACCGCCGGTGTCGTCCGGCGTGGCGTCGATGGTGAAGGCCAGGGTGAAATCGGCAAGTGTCGCGCCATTGGCGCCGGAGGAGGCGAACGCTGTGAGATCCAGGCGGAAGCTGCCCTCCCCCAGGTCCGCATCGCCCTTATAGTCCCCGTTGGTATCGCCGAAGAGCGCATAGGGGCTGACATTCTCGGTCTGCGTCCTGCCGCCCATCGAGAGCTGCATGCTGCCGACCGTGCCAGGTGCATCGATGACCGCAAGGCTGGTAGGCCGGTCCTCGACGAGCGCGAAATCGATGGTGTCGCCGTTCTCGAGCGTGGTGATGACCGTGTCGGTCGCGGTGTCCACGATCGCGACGGTGAAGTCCGTGGCGTCCAGCGGATCGTCCCCGCCGCCATCACCACCGCCGCCGTCGCCCCCATCGCCGCTGCCATCGCCCAGCGGCTCGCCGTTCAGGATGAAGTCCTCGGCCTTCTGTGGCGTCCCGTTCTCATCGCCGGTCAGCGCCCAATAGAGCATGCCGGCGTCGGACGGGTCGTTGCGCTTCGTGTTCCCGGCCGGGATCATTACGTCGCGCGCCGCCTGGATCACCGGGTCGTCGCTCTCGTCCATCCAGGTCCAGGCGCTGTTGTTGAAGCCCTTGTCGTTGTTGTTGCCGTTGTTCTGGTCGCGGATCTCGATCTGCTCGACCGCTGGGAAATCGTCGGCAATGTCGTCCCAGGTGCGCGCCTCGGTCACGCCGGGGCGGTTGATCACGTCGCGGTTCTCGTTCCAGGCCGAGTGGGAGACCTGGGTGATGTTGCCGAGATTGCTGGCGGACGTGCCTTCGAGCGCGCGATAGGTCGCTTCCATCGGCCCGCCATCGAGCACGAGAACGGCGTCGCCGGAGTTGAAGATACTGGTGAGCGACGCCGTCGCGGCGGGGATGTCGGCCTGATAGTCGACGATCTCGATGCCGAGGCTCTCGGCGAACGCCGCAGAGTCGCGCAGCTTCGCCAGCTGACTGTTCTGGTTGTTCTCGGCAAGGTTGTTGCCGAAGTAGAAGACCGTCTTGTCCTCGATCCCGGCAGCCTTCGCCAGCAGCGCGGCGACCGCGATAGCGGCAATGTCGTCGGGGTCGTTGTTGTTGCCGTCGAAGTGGAAGACCACGCGCTCGTAGTCGTCGATGTTGATCGGATCTGGCATTGTTCGTCCCTGTGGGCAATCCGTTGCACAATGGGCCGACCGGAGCAGGGCCGACCCGCAAGAGCTGCGAGCGCCGGGTTGGCGCTCATCTGTGGCGGGGGAACGGAAAGGACTGGAGCCCGGGCAGTGCCCGGCTATGCGCAAGCGACTGTGGCGAGGCGTCGGCACATGCTTCCGCCTGCCGGAATACTATTCCGGAAATGCACGGGGCATGCCAGAAGTTCCATCAGGGATTGCAGAAATACACGCCAAGGTTGCAGCGCTGCTCATGTCACGGACGTGCAGGGGAGTGGTGGAAACCGTCGCATTCTCCGTAGAAGATCGAGCAACAGGAGAAGGGGAAGCATTATGCTGTTTCTGCTCATCGCCGTCGCGCTGATCGGCGCCTCGGTCGCCCTCGTTGTCATGGGGCCGCGGCTGCTGGCTCCCCTGCCCTTGGCGCTTGCCGTTGCCTGGTCGATCTGGTCCTCCGCCTGGATCATTCCGGAGGGGATGGTGGGCGCGACCTCCTTCCTCGGCGATGTGGAGCCGGAGCATTACGAGGGCGGCACGGGGCTGATCCTGACCAACCCGCTGACGGAACGGCGGGTCTACGATGCGCGCACGCAACTCCTGCTCTTCCGCGGGGAGGATGGGCTGGAGATGACGCTCGGCCGCGGGGGCGTGTTCATCATGGAGGCGGGCCTGCCCTGGCGGCTGAACGGGGTCTACGCGCCGGAGCTGCTGGCACGGACGGGCTTCTCCGAGCGCGCGGCCGCCATCAACGCCATTCGGGCGGGCTTCCGCGACGTAGCGCAGCGCTACGACACCTACGAGACCTTCAGCCGCCGCCGCCAGGGGCTCGACGAGTTCGAGGGGCTGCCGCCCGTGGAGCAGGAGATCCAGACCCTGGCGCAGGAGCATATCGACCGGTTCTTCTTCGAGGCCTCGGGCATCGAGCGACGTGACGGGCTGCCCGTGATCGCCGTGGGGCCGATCCAGATCCGCGCCGTCATCCCCTCCCCCCAGGTGCAGGCGGCAGCGAACGAGTTCGAGGCGGAGCTGACCGCGCTCAAGACCGCCCGCGTCCAGCGCGAGCGTGCGGCGCTCGAGGCGGAACGCGTCACCGCCATCGTGCCGGCCCTCGAAGCCATCGCCAACATCATCCCGCCCGGGCAAACCGCCGAGGGCTTCGCCAGCGCCGTGAACGCCGCCGCCCAGCTCCGCCTCACCGAAGCGCAAGCGCGCGCCTTCGCGGCCACGGCGGATGCGATGGCGGACCCCTCGCGGCGCATAACCCCCACCATCATCCTCGGCGGCGGCGCCGGCGGGCCGCAGCCCGTCCTCCCCCTCGGCACGTCGGCGGGCGGTCAATAGACCCGATTGGGGCTTCCCTTTCTCCCGCTGCGTGGTGCATAGAGGCGTCATGGCGACCATCGCGGTCCATACGCGCCTTCTCGGCCTCCTTCTCCTTACGCGCCCCTGAGCGTGCCGGGACAACGGCGCGCGCGCTCAGGGGAGTGACGGACGCGCCGGCAGGACCCAGGCCAGAGACGGAACCAGACCCATGACAGACCAAGCGACCACGCCCGCCCGCGAGCGGGTGAAGATTTTCGACACCACGCTGCGCGACGGCGAGCAAAGCCCCGGCGCGTCGATGACGCTGCGCGAGAAGCTCGAGATCGCGACGATCCTCGACCAGATGGGCGTCGACATCATCGAAGCGGGCTTCCCCATCGCCTCGGAAGGCGACTTCGAAGCGGTGAGCGAGATCGCGAAGATGGCCGAGAGCGCCATCATCTGCGGCCTTTCCCGCGCCAATTTCGGGGATATCGACCGCTGCTGGGGGGCTGTGCAGCACGCGAAGCGCCCGCGCATCCACACCTTCATCGGCACCTCGCCGCTCCATCGGCAGTACCAGCTCAACATGGACAAGGAGCAGGTGCTGGAGAAGATCGACGCCACCGTGCGCCATGCCCGCGCGCTCTGCGACGACGTGCAGTGGTCGCCCATGGACGCGACCAGGACCGAGCGGGACTACCGATGGAGCGGCGAGGTGCCGATGAAG
>JBCBHB010000146.1:0-6694 GCA_038526025.1 Pseudomonadota bacterium | reverse complement strand
GGGAGTTCGGGATGGGCGCCGAGATCGGCATTGCCACGGGCAAGATGCATGCGCGCGGGCCGGTGGGTGCCGACCAGCTGACGAGCTTCAAGTATCTGGTGGAAGGCGACGGTACCGTCCGGCCCTGATCCAGGCCGGCTGACGCGCGTCAGCGGCCCCAGTCGCGCACCGGGCCGCTGTCGAGATGCACGAACTTCGACCTGGTGTAGCGGCCGACGCCGCCGGCGGAGAGCGCCTTGCCGGCGCCCGAGATCTGCTCGACGCTGCGGGACTTGAGGGCGATGTCCACCGCCATGCCGCGGGTGTGATAGGACTTCTTGGCAACGCCGCGGCTGCGGCTGCGGAGCATCGCGTTGGTGCCCTGAGTCCGGAAACCCGAAACGATGTCGAACGGCTCACCGCAATCGAGCATGTTGTGCGTGGCCGCGAGGATATCGATGATCCGCGGGTCCATGCTCGTCGCCCGCTCGGCGCGCCAGTCACGCAGGATGTAGTTGAAGGCGTCGAGCGCCTCGGGAATGTACTGCCCGTCCACCCAATACACGGTGCTGACACGCTCACCGGTGCGGGAGTTCACGAGGCGGAGAGACCGAAAGTCGCCCTTCCCGCTGTTATAGGCGGCGAGGGCGGGAGGCGTAGCGCTCAAGCCGCCAAACGCGGCAAGGCCTGTCAACACAGATCGACGGGTGAGCCCGCCGGTAACGGTGTGCCGGATGCTCAATCTTCTGCCCCTTAGCTCCGTTCTGTGAACTTTTTCACCAACGGCATCATTCTTTGCGGCAGATATGGCATACAAAAAAAATCCTTCCAAGTTGCAAACGCGTCATAGCGCGTTGCATATGCGCACTGGTATCCCAACGGCATCACGGACCTGCACGGTAGGAGGCAGCGCCATTCGCGGACCGCAGCGCCGTATGCGTTGCGGCAATTTTCACACGTGGCATGCGAAAGCGTGTCGACCTGCTGGAGTGCCGCCGAAATTGCCGGCGACGCCGATCCAGTGCCCATGGTACTAACTCAGGACTTCTGTCTCGGCGAGGTGCGCTTATGAACGCCCATTTCTTTGACCCTACCCTTCTGAACCGCGCGGCCGCGGTGGTGGGGGGAGCTGTCATGGCCTCTGCGGTCATGCTGCTCGCGGTGGATGCCTCGGCGCAGTCGACGGGCGGTGCCAGTGGCACGGCGCAGATCGGCATCGGCGCGCAAGGGTCGATTACCTATGCGGCGCCGGCGAGCACGGTAAGCCCTCGCGCCATGCCGGGTCTGGATGCGCTGCTGGCAAGCGGCGACGCGATGGACCGCCAGCTGGACTGGTTCTATGCGGCGCGCGGCTATGCACCCGTCTGGTCGAAGGGCAAGGGCGTCATCTCTCCTGCCGGGGCACGGGCGTTGATCGCGGCGGTGGAAGGTGTTGAGGCGCATGCCCTCTCGCCCTCTCGTTATGAGCTTGCGGACCTCCGCGGCGCGCTGAAGCGGCCCTGGGATGCGGCAGCCGAGCGGCAGTTCACGCGGACCTATCTGAAGCTGGCGCGCGACCTTGGTTCAGGCGTGCTCGAGCCCCGGCGGCTCTCGCGCAATCTCGATGTGGACCCCGCCAGGCCCGATCCGGACGAACTGCTCTCCCGGCTCGGCGCGTCGCGGGAGCTGGACCGGCTGCTCGCCGGCCTCTCTCCGCAGACGGCGGACTACCAGGCCCTGGTGGCGGACTACGCAAGGCTGAGCGCGCTGGCCGAGGAGCCGGAGGCGTGGGGGCCGACCGTGGCCAAGGGCTCGACGCTGCGCATCGGCGACCGGAGCGCCCGCATTGCCGCCTTGCGCGCCCGTCTTCGTGCGATGGGCGATTATGGGGACGACGCCGCCATTGCCGGCAGCGAGCGGACCGTCGTCGCTGCGGCCGACGTGACCGCTGACGTTCCGCTCGATACTGGCGGACCGGATGATCGTCGCTTTGACGTTGCACTCGAGGACGCGGTGAAGCGCTTCCAGGCCCGCCATGGCCTGAACGAGGATGGCGTCGTGGGGCCGGCGACGCTGGACGCTCTCAACACCTCCCCCGCCACGCGGGCGCGCCAGCTTGCGGTCAACCTTGAGCGTGCCCGCTGGAACAACGAGCGGATGCGCGGCGCGCGGATCGTCACCAACCTTCCGGACTACAAGGTGCGCGTCTACCGCGCCGATGAGACCGTGCGCTACGAAAGCCGCGTGGTCATCGGCAAGTACAAGCACCAGACGGTCGAGTTCAGCCACGAGATGGACCACATGGTGGTGAACCCCACCTGGTACGTCCCCCGGTCGATCGCGGTGAACGAGATCCTGCCGAAACTGCAGGCGGATCCGGGCTACCTGGCGGCCAAGAACATGCGGCTTGTCGGGGCGGACGCGTCGCTGGTTGAGTGGGAGTTCATCACACCGGGCACCTTCCCGGGCCGGGTGCAGCAGCGGCCGGGTCGCGGCAATGCGCTGGGCAAGGTGAAGTTCATGTTCCCCAACAAGCATGCGATCTACCTGCACGATACGCCGCAGAAGCGCCTCTTCAGGCGCGATCACCGCGCCTACAGCCATGGCTGCGTCAGGGTCGAGACACCGGATGAGTTCGCGAAGGTGCTGCTGGAAGGCCAGGTGGACGATCCGGCCGGCAGCTTCGAGGCCTGGGTGCGCCGCGGACGGGAGCGGTATGTGGAGCTCGACCGCAAGCTGCCCGTGCACCTGATCTACCGCACCGCGTGGCAGGATGAGCAGGGTACCGTGCAGTTCCGCCGCGACGTCTATCGCCGCGACGCGCTGGTGGCGGAAGCGCTCGAGAAACTGGGGGTCAGCCTCCCGCAGGGCTGACGCCTTCGGGCGCGTGTGCACTCACCTCTCGGCGGTTTCGTCTCAACCTGTGACGGCCGATCTTGCATCGCTCCGCCCGCGCCGATAACAGAGCGCGGCTTGAGGCAAGGGCGGAACCCATGACGCACTCGATTGCCGATATCGCTGCTGCGACGGGCCTCGAGGCCGTGGGAGACCTATCGCTCTCGGTGCTGCGGCCCGCCGAGCCGGCCGTTGCCAGCGCGGGCGACCTCGCCCTCGCCATGTCACCGAAGTACGAGGATGCGCTGCGCGCGTCGGAAGCCCGGGCCGCCGTGGTGTGGCCGGAGGCGGATTGGCAGGCCATGGGCCTTGAAGCGGCACTCTTCGCACCGCGCGCCCGGCTCGCCCTCGCCGGCATCACGGGCGCCTTCGCACCGCCGGACGACATGGACCCTGGCGTTCATCCCACGGCGATTGTCGATGCCACGGCCAAGCTTGGCGAGGATGTCTGGATCGGGCCCTACAGCACCGTGCGCGCCGGCGCGCGGCTGGGGGATGGAGTTCGGGTCGCCGGCCAGGTCACGATCGGCGCGGGCGCCGAGATCGGGGCCGGCTCCGTTGTCCACCCCGGTGTCCGGATCTCCCGCGGCGTGCGCCTCGGGGCGCGCTGCCTGGTGCAGGCCAATGCCTGCATTGGCGGGGACGGGTTCAGCTATGTCACGCCGGAGCGCGGCGCTGTGGAGGCGGCGAAGGCCACGGGCCGGGTCGATGAGGCCTCGCGGAACATCGCCCTCCGCCGCATCGCCTCCCTCGGCACGGTGGTGGTTGGGGATGATGTTGAAATCGGCGCCGCGACCTGCATCGATCGCGGCACGATCGCGGACACGACCATCGGCTCCGGCACCAAGATCGATAACCAGGTGATGATCGGCCATAACGTGCAGGTGGGCAGCACCAGCATGCTCTGCGGCCAGGTGGGCATCGCGGGCTCCTGCCGCATCGGCTCCCGCGTTGTGCTGGGCGGCCAGGTCGGGGTTGGCGACCATATCACCATCGGGGATGACTGCGTGCTGGCAGGCGGCACGCTGGTGGGCTCGGACATCAAGCCCGGCAGTGTGATGATGGGCGTGCCGGCCATGAGCCGCGAGCAGGCCTATGCGCAGATTATGGCGTTGAAGCGACTACCCAAGGCACTCGAGCAGCTGCGGGCGATCAGGGCGAAGCTCGGCCTTTGATCGTTTTGCGGGAGCGGGATAGAGAGGGCCGCAAGGGCCACGGGAGGAGACGATGAGCGACGAGGTCTACAGCCGCGTGGTAGAGATCATCGCAGAGCAGGCGATGGTCGAGCCGGACGCCGTCACGCCCGAGACCACGCTCGACGATCTGGGGCTCGACAGCCTCGCGCTCGTGGAGGTCGTCTTCGGGATCGAGGAGGCGTTCGACATCTCGGTGCCCTACAACGCCAACGAGCCCGCCGAGAGCGACTTCGACATCGAGAATGTCGGCAAGATCATCGAGGGCGTGAAGAAGCTCATCGCCGAGAAGGCCTGAACATGGGGTCGGCAGCGGGCGGCCGCCGGGTCGTCGTCACCGGGCTTGGCGTGGTCTCGGCGCTTGGTGTGGGGCGTGAGGCGCATCTCGAGGGGTTGGCCGAGGGCCGGAACGGCATCGGGCCGATCGAGCTGATCGACCCCTCCCGCCTCATGATCAAGATCGCCGGTGAGGCGAAGGGCTATATCGGCACCGAGCGCTGGGGCCGCCAGGAACTCCTCCTCTACGATCGCATCACCCAGATGGCACTGACCGCGACCGCCGAGGCGGTCGAGCAGTCCGGCATCGACTTCAAGGCGGACGGTCTCGGCGAGCAGACCGCGGTGATCATCGCCACGGCCATGGGCGGGCTCCATACGCAGGACGAGAACTACCGGATCGTCTACGAGGAGCAGAAGAACCGGGTTCACCCCTTCATCATTCCGCGCCTGATGGCGAATGCGCCGGTCTCCCAGGTGTCGATGGCGCATGGCCTCATGGGGCCGAGCTGGTCGGTAGCCACCGCCTGCGCGTCCTCGAACCACGCCATCGGGCAGGCTTTCCACCTCGTGCGCTCGGGCGCTGCCGATGCGGCGGTAACGGGCGGCACGGAGAGCGTGCTCTGCTTCGGCGGCATCAAGGCCTGGGAAGGGCTGCGCGTGATGTCGAAGGATGGCTGCCGCCCGTTCTCGAAGAACCGCAACGGCATGGTGCTGGGAGAAGGCGCCGCGATCCTGATCCTCGAGGAACTGGAAGCCGCGAAGGCGCGCGGTGCCGTGATCCTGGGCGAGATCGCCGGGGCGGGCGCCTCGGCCGACGCTGCGGATATCGTGGCGCCGGCTGTTGAGGGCGCGGCGGGGGCGATGCGCCGGGCGCTGAAGGATGCAGGCATGGCGCCGGAGGAGGTGGGTTACATCAACGCCCACGGCACGGCGACCGCGCTCAACGACCGGACGGAGGCCGCCGCGATCAAGAGCGTTCTGGGCGCGGCGGCGGAGAAGGTCATGGTCTCCTCCACGAAGTCCATGCACGGCCACGCCATCGGCGCGGCCGGCGCGCTGGAGGCCGCGGCGTGTCTCCTGGCGCTCGATCGCGGCGTGGTGGCACCCACCATCAACCGCGACGAGGAAGACCCGGAGATCGGGCTCGACGTGGTGCCCAACGAAGCGCGCGACGTGCGGGTGGACGCCGCGCTCTCCAACGCCTTCGCCTTCGGCGGCCTCAACGCTGTCCTCGCCTTCCGCGCCTTCCGGGACTGACGCTCAGTTCGACGACGCCAAACGCCCGGCGCGCCGGATGCACCGGCGCGTTACGGCGTAATGTCGTTGTAGGCCTTCGTGAAGCCGGTGAGGGAGATCGTGACGGTGACTTCCTGGCGCGGCACGGCGACGAGCGTCACCTTGGCGGTGGAGCCTGCCCGCATCTCGTCAAGGAAGGCCTGGCTCATGGGCTGACGCACCACGCAGCCGCCCTGCTGGCACTGCTCGAACGGGGCGGAGCGGACCTCATTGCCATCCACCTGCACCCGCACACCAGCAGGCAGGAAGACGCCGAGGGGGGCGAGGATCTGGATGGCCGCGGGCACCTGCTCGCCGCCGTCGGTGGTGAGACCGTCGAGCTTGCGGATGCGCACCTCGAGCACGTCGTTGCCTTCTGCGCCCTGCCCCACCTGCTGCATGACGCAGGTCTCGCCACTGGTGGCGCAGCGGACGGTCCAGTCACCGTGCCTATCGCGCACTTCCTCGCCTTGCTGGGCCGCGGCGCCAAGGGGCAGCGCGAGCGCGAGGGCGGCGAGGCCGAGGCGGCTGGCAACAGCCGCGGCGGAGGGGAGGAGGCGGGTCATGCGAAATCCTTCGTAGGCTGGCTGGTCACGAGCGCCGGTCGGGTCATCGCGGTGTTGCCAGCGGGCCGGGCTGAAATCAAGCCGTGCTGTCTGTCGCAGCCGCTGCGGGCGTAATTCGACTCAGCCCAAAATAGCAAGGGCGCCCAGATGGACGCCCATGCCTGCAGCACGTTGGCTACGATCGTGATTTCATCACTTCCCTGTCGAACCGGCCGCGGCCGTTCAGCAACGCTACCATTGCCATGCGGACACCGGGGGTCAACCGGGAAAAAGTGCTTATGGGGCCATTTCTTTCTGCGATTTCGCCGCATTCGGCTGCGGTGTGCTGCGCGAGCGAGCCAGTTTCGCAGGCGCAAACAAAAAAAGGGGCCGCGCACGAGGCGCGGCCGAGTCGACAGGGAGGAGAAAACACGAGGACCGGACCACCAGCCGCCCCTCGCATGCCAACTGTCCCACAGGACCGTTAACATCCCCTATGCGCCGCGAAATGAACTCATTTTCGCGTTACATAGGTGATGTTAACGGTCC
>JBCBHB010000145.1:0-6735 GCA_038526025.1 Pseudomonadota bacterium | reverse complement strand
GCCGGGCCAGATGATGCGCCATGGCTTCGCTGAACCGCCGGCGGCATTCGAGGGCGCGCCAGCACCGGCACCGTCCGGCCCGCTCCTGCGGACCATCTCGGGCGGACTGTCCACCACCACGCCTCGCGAGGGTGAGGATGCGGACGATGTCTCCCGTCGTCGCGCCGCCATCCGCATCGTGCACGATAGCGAGTAACGCCACGCCCGCCGCGCCTGCCCTCAGGCAGGCGCGCGCCGGGCGGCCAGGCCTGCAAGCACCCCGCCCAGTTCCCCATACCCTGTGAAGCGGCGCTCGAAGGCGAGGCCGAGCTTCTCTGCGCCCGCCTCCGCCATCGCCGTCAGCCCTGGATCGTCCGTCTGCGCGAGGTACACGACTTTGTCGTAGTGGGCGAAATACATGTCGCGCAGCTCCGGATGACGGTCGAGCGCCATGCCGCGCCAGATCAACGTGTCGAACTGCCGGGCGAGGAAATCGGTCAGGTAGAACGTGCCGATCTCATCCTGCGCCCGGGCCGCGAAGGTGTCGTTCCCGTCGAAGAATGCATAGCAGTGCGGGCCGGGAACGCGTTCAACCCCTTCCTCGGCGCAGACCTTGTCGAGCAACCCACCGGTCCCGCAGTCCGCATAGAGCACGAAGATCTCCTCGTAGCCCTGCAGTCGGCCTGCAGCGATCCGCTCGCGCACAACCTCCGGAATGCGCTCGGGCCGGTTGTGCAGCGATGCGGGAAGGCAGGCCAGCGCCATGCCGGTCCAGGCATTTGCCCGCTGCAGCGCCAGCACCTCGCGCGCAAGCGCCCCGCAGGCGATGAGAAGCAGCGGCGCTTCATGGGGCGGCGCGGTCGCGGTCAGCCCCCGCAGGCTCAGGCTCTCATCGTCGAGCATCGCTCTCCCCGGCACCAAGGCGGCCGGGCACGCGCGCTCAGCCGACCTGCTTCAGACCCTTCATGAGGTCGCGGCTTTCGCGGAAGATGGCAAGATGCTTCTCCAGCACGCGCCGCTCGGGCGCACCCGCCGAGCTCTCGATGGCACCGCGGAGCGAGGCGAGCGTCCGGTCCTCATGTTCGTCGAGCGCACCGAAGAGCGCACCGTTCCCGCTGGAAAGCGCGTCCACGAGCCTCGCCTGCAGCGCGCAGACACGCCCCCACCAGTCCAGCCCGAACCGATCCGCACCGAGCGCGTCGAGCCGCACGGCAATATCCTCGGCGGCCGCACGGCGCTCCGCCGCTATCGCGCGAAACCGGACCGCCAGGCGGCCCTGCACACGCGCCGCCGCACTCTCATAGAACCGGGCGCCGCGGTCGAGCACGCGGACAGCGCGCTGCAGGTTCGCGATGCGGTCGGCCATTTCTCTCTCCTTGGGTTGGACCGTGCTTCTGTTCGGATGAGAGAACGGAGCGACTGCGCGATCGTTCCACACGCGTCCGTGACCCATGGCAGGCGCGCACCACGCGTGGCAATCCGACAACACATGCCCATGGAACGCACGCAACAAAAAAGGCCGGCGGCCCCGCGACCACCGGCCTTCAACGCAATTGCGCGCCCGTCAGCCGGCGGCGAGCTGGTTGTGCTTGCGGGCGATGAAGGTCTTCGCCGTCTCCACCGCAACGGCAGCATCGCGGCAATAGGCATCCGCACCGATCGCCTTGCCGAACTCCTCGTTCAGCGGCGCGCCGCCGACGAGAACGATGTAATCCTCGCGGATACCCTTCTCGTTCAGCGTGTCGATCACGACCTTCATGTAGGGCATCGTGGTCGTCAGCAGCGCGGACATGCCGAGAATGTCCGCCTCCTCCCGCTCGATCGCCTCGATGTAGTTCTCGACCGGGTTGTTGATGCCGATATCCACAACCTCGAACCCGGCGCCCTCCATCATCATCGCCACCAGGTTCTTGCCGATGTCGTGGATGTCGCCCTTCACGGTGCCGATGACCATCTTGCCGAGCTTCGGCGCCCCCGTCTCCGCCAGAAGCGGCTTCAGGATCGCCATGCCCGCCTTCATGGAGTTTGCGGCGAGCAGCACTTCCGGCACGAAGAGAATGCCGTCCCGGAAATCGATGCCCACGATGCGCATGCCCTCGACCAGCGCCTTCGTCAGCACGTCATAGGGCATCCATCCGCGCTCGAGCAGGATGTTGACGCCCTCGCAGACTTCCTCCTTGAGGCCGTCATAGAGGTCGTCATGCATCTGTTGCACGAGCTCGTCGTCGTCGAGCTCCGAAAGGACGATATCTTCGTCGTCAGCCATGGCACCCAGCTCCGAATCGCGTTGTCTTCCAACACATTGGAGCGTCGCGATCGGTCAGGAAGGCACAAACGCGTCATCCGACGCGCGCAAATCGACGATGCGCCGAAAGTTGAGCGCCGCTTCGCGAGCGCAGTATGTCAGCCGCGCCGCCGGCGCCGCCGCCCACCTGCATTGGCATCTTCACCGGTGCCGTCGGACGCCGAGCTGAACTCGCCGATACGGGCGCGAATGGTATCAAGGCTCGGACGCTCCCCGGGCACGTGCTCCTCAAGGGCCGCCCGCATGGCGCGAAGATGCTCGGGCTTCGTGCCGCAGCAGCCACCGATCAACCGCGCGCCGGCATCCCGCGCCAAGCGCGCATAATCCGCCATCAGCTCGGGCGTCCCGTCGTAGTGGATATGCCCGTCCACATATTTCGGGATACCGGCATTGCCCTTGGCGATCACCACCGCATCGGGCGCCGCCGCGGTGATACCCAGCACCGTGCGCAAAAGATCCGCCGCCCCTACACCGCAATTCGCACCAAGCGCGATGGGCGAGGCGGCCATCCCCGGCGCCATCTGTGCGTAGGCCTCGGAGGTCACACCCATCATCGTGCGCCCGGCACTATCGAAGCTCAGCGTCGCGCAGAGCGGCGCCTCTTCCGCAGCGGCCGCCTCGGCGATGGCGCGGATCTCTTCCTCCGATGAGATCGTCTCGGCCCAGATCACATCCACGCCGCCATCCATCAGCGCGCGGATCTGCTCGCGGAACGCCGCCACCGCATCGGCATGCGAGAGCTGCCCCACGGGCTCGAGGATCTCACCGGTCGGCCCCACACTGCCCGCCACGATCACCGGACGACCCGCCGCATCCGCCGCCTCGCGCGCAATGCTGGCGGCCGCCATGTTGAGCTCGCGCACCCGCCCCTCCGCCGCATGCAGCTTCAGCCGGTAGGAGCTGCCGCCGAAGGTGTTGGTGAGCACGAGATCCGAACCCGCCTCGATGAACCCGTCATGCAGCGCGCGCACCTTCTCGGGCTTATCGACGTTCCAGAGCTCGGGCGCTTCGCCCGCCTCCAGGCCCATGGCAAAGAGATTGGTGCCCGTGGCACCGTCCAGCAGCAGCCATGGCCGGGTCTCCAGCATCTCCGTCAGCGCATTCGCCATGGCGCACCACCCCCTAGGTCACAATCACGTCAGAACGCGATTAAGTACTAGGATCGTGCGGAAGGCGCAAAGATGGATTCGGCGCAGGCCACGGCGCTGCGGTCAATCCGCCTCTGCATGGGCCGCAATGCCATCGAGCCGTTTGATCATCGCTTTCAGGCCGTTCGAGCGCTGGGCGGAGAGATGCTGTGCCAGCCCGAGCCGCCCAAGCTCCGCCTGCGCATCGATCCCGCGGATCTCAGCCACCGTCTGCCCGGAATAGAGCGCCCGCAGCACGGCGATGAGACCACGCACGATCATCGCGTCGCTATCGCCCTCGAAGCTCAGCCGCCGCTCCGCCCCCGCGCCGTCGACCGCCGGCACCAGCCATACCTGGCTCGCGCAGCCTTCCACCTTGCTTGCGGGCGTCTTGAGCGCATCGTCGAGCGGCGCCATCTCCTTGCCCAACTCGATCACGTAGCGATACCGGTCCTCCCAATCGTCGAAGAGCGCGAAATTCTCGGCGATCTCTTCGAAAGCGGGGCTGGCCATGGTCTCTCTCCTCGCTGCGTGATGACGGCGGCACGGCCCCGGAGGTATGCCGCCGGACGCGCAGGGTAAAGCCGGGGGCTTTCCAGAAGGCGGCGCTTGTGGTGGAAAGCCGCAGCATTTGCAACCAGTGCACGGAACCCGCGCCAATGTCCGCCTCACTCACACGCCGGTCCATCCTCTCCCTCGGGCTCTTCGCCGCCCTGCCCGCCTGCAGCCTCTTCGGCGACGACGAGGAGCGGGAGGCGGAGATCCGCGCCGAGATCGAAGCGGTAGAGCGCCGTCGCGAGCCCGTGGAGAACGTCGGCCGGATCGAGATCGGGCGCGCCAGCGACGGCAGCTTCGCGGTGAGTGCCTTCGGTGTCGCGCCCACCACCGGCTTCTCGCAGCCGACCCTGGTGCTCCGCCGGCAGGGAACGCCTGCATCGGATGGGTTCCTGGAGTTCGATTTCCTCGCCCTCGCGCCCGATCCCAACCTGCAGATGCCCCGCGGCGAGATCGCGGCCCGCCGCCTGCGCGCCGACCGGGTGCTGAAACCCGATCAGATCACGGTCGCCCGCGGCGTCCGCGTCTATGCCCTGCGCAACGTCTCGACGTTCAGCTTCTAGGCGACCGTTCTCAGCCCCGCGGCTCGAAGCGCATCGGCAGTGAGATCGGGCCGGTGTTTCCGCTATCCGGGAGCCATGTCGCCGGCCCGTCAGCCGCGGGCGCGCCTAGGCGACGGGGCAAGATCGTCATCGCCACGCTCATATCGCTCCGCGCGATGGCGTGGCCCAGGCAATGGTGAATACCCCCGCCGAAGCCGAAATGGCGCTTGCGCTCCGCTGTGATATCGAAGCCCGCCGTGTAAACATCCTCGTCCGTGCCCGCCGCGCCCGAGAGGAGATGCAGCGTCGTGCCTTTCGGAATGTCGAGCCCCTGATAGGTGAGGTCTTCCACCGCCTCGCGCGTCACCCAGGTGATCGTCGGGCGCATGCGCATGATCTCCTCCACCGCCCGCGGCGCAAGTTCAGGCTCTGCCGCCAGCAGCTCCCACTGTCCGGGATGATCGAAGAACATCGACATGCCGAGACCCAGCTGGTTCCGCGTCGTGTCGATCCCCGCGAAGACCAGCATCAGGATCATGTCCCGCAGCTCTTCGTCCGAGAGCCGGTCACCTTCCTCGCTCGCGCTCACCAGGACCGAGATGAAGTCCTCGCCGCGCGCGCTCCGCCGCCGGGCAACAACCTCGTCGGCATAGGCGTACATGCCCTCGGTCGCGCGATCGATCTCAGCCGCATGGCGCGCAAAATCGACGCCAAGGGCAAGGCCCATCACCGAGGAGAGCTCCAGCACCCGCGGCGCCTCGCCCTGCGGAAGGCCCAGCATCAGGCACAGGATCTGGCTGGCATAGGGATCCGCGAAGTCGGCCATGAAATCGCACGCGCCGCGGTCGACGAACCGGTCCACCAGCGCGTCCGCCATCGCCTCGAAGCGCGGCCGCATCTCCTCCAAAAGCCGTGGGGAGAAGGCCGGGTTCACGAGACGGCGCAGCCGCGTATGGTCCTGCCCCTCCTGCACCAGGATCGTCCGCGCCCACCAGTCCGCGAAAAGCCCGGTCACACCGTTATGGTCGGGCCAGGCATGGCTGCCCTGCCGGAGCGAGCGGTTCACCAGCAGCTCCCCCATCTCGCGATGCCGCAGCACGGCGATGCCATAGGGCGTGCGCGCATACCACGAGCGTGCCCGCGCCTCCGCAACCAGCGGGTCGCGGAGGGAGAAAGCAGGATCGTCGAGCGGCAGAAACGGCGCGTCGAGATCGGCGGCTGCAGTCATCGCATGGCTCCCAACGGGGCTGCCTCAACCCTGCATCAAGGCAGGCAGTCGAGATAGGTCTCGGTGTCGAAGTCCGAGACAGTATGCAGGAACCGCTCCCACTCGTCCGTCTTGTACTCGGTGTAGAGCCGGTACATCTCGCCCGGCATCGCGGACTTGATCACATCGTCCCCCGCCAGCGCCTGCAACGCGTCGCCAAGGGTCATGGGCAGCTTCTGCACCAGCTTGCCGGCTTCCATGGCCTCATAGATGTTCCGCTCCTCCGGCGCGCCGCAGGGCAGCTTCTCGGAAAGGCCATGGTCGCAGGCCTGCAGCAGCCCCGCGGCCATGAGATACGGGTTCACCATCGAGTCGACCGAACGGAACTCGAAGCGCCCCGGTGCCGAGATGCGCAGGCCCGTGGTGCGGTTCTGGAAGCCCCAGTCCTTGAACACCGGCGCCCAGAAGCCCGTATCCCAGAGCCTGCGGTAGGAATTCACCGTCGAGCAGCCGATAGCGGTGAGCGCATCGAGATGGCTCACAATGCCGCCGATGGCATGCTGGCCGATGGGGCCGGGCATCTGCGGGTCGTCTCCATCCGGCATGAAGCCGTTGGACCCGCCGCTCTTGTGGAAGAACACGTCCGGCATCGCCACGGGCTTGCCTCTGCCGAGCGTCTTCTGCGTGTCCTCGCCCCCTTCCCAGAGGGAGATGTTGTGGTGACAGCCCGAGGCCGAGACGCCCATGAAGGGCTTCGACATGAAACAGGCGATCAGCCCGAACTCCCGCGCCACCTGCGCACAGATCTGGCGATAGGTCGTCAACCGGTCCGCGGTGCGCAGGCAGTCGTCATAGGTGAAGTTGAGCTCCAGCTGCCCCGGCGCGTCCTCATGATCGCCCTGGATCATGTCGAGGCCCATGAGATGGCCGTACTCGATCACCCTCAGAAACACGGGGCGCAGGCTCTCGAACTGGTCGATATGGTAGCAGTAGGGCTTGGAGAACCCGCCGTCCGGCTTC
>JBCBHB010000144.1:0-6740 GCA_038526025.1 Pseudomonadota bacterium | reverse complement strand
GAGACGGGGTTCGAATGGCTCGGCATCTATCTCGTCGCCGGCATTGCGGGGGGCATGGCATGGGCGGCCATTCCCGCCCTGCTGGCCACCCGAGCGCGCACCAACGAGATCCTCGTCTCCCTGATGCTCACCTATGTGGCCGCCCTGTTGCTCGACTGGGCGGTGCGCGGCCCGTTGCGTGACCCCGCAGGCTTCGGCTTTCCGCAGACGGCGGATTTCCCAGAGGCCGTGCTCATGCCGGTGATCCTCGAGGGCACGCGTCTCCATGCGGGCCTCTTCATCGCAATAGCGGTAGCACTCGGCCTCGCCGTGATGATGCACAGCACGCTGCGCGGCTTCTCGCTAAAGGTGTTGGGGGATGCGCCGCGGGCAGGGGCGTTCGCCGGTTTCTCCCGGCCAGCCGCCATCTGGTTCGCCCTGCTGCTGTCGGGTGGGCTCGCAGGGCTCGCTGGCGCCATCGAGGTCTCGGCCACCGTGCAGCAGCTCCAGCCCGATATATCCGCGGGTTACGGCTTCACCGCCATCATCGTCGCGTTTCTCGGCCGGCTGAACCCGGCGGGGGCGCTCGTGGGCGCGCTCCTCATGGCGATCAGCTTTATCGGTGGCGAGAACGCGCAGATCCAGCTGCAGCTGCCGCGGAACGTGACAGGCATCTTCCAGGGCATGCTGCTGTTCTATCTGCTCGCTGCCGATACAAGCCTGCGCTACCGGCTGCGCCTGCGTCGCGCGGCCCGGCCCTCCGCAGCGTCCGATGGGCCGGACGACGACGATGTGGCGGAGTGGGAGGAGGTGCGCTGATGGAAGCCTTCGCCGCCTCCGTGATCATCGCCGCCACGCCGTTCCTGTTCGCCGGCATTGGCGAACTGGTGGCGGAGCGTTCGGGCGTGCTGAACCTCGGGGTCGAGGGCATGATGCTCGTGGGCGCGGTGGCGGCCTTCGCCGTCACCTTCTCCACCGGCAATCCCTGGCTCGGTATCCTGGCGGGCGCAGGGGCAGGGGCGGCCATGGCGCTCGTCTTCGTCATCGTCTCGGTGGTGCTGCTCGCGAACCAAGCCGCGACGGGGCTGGCGCTCACGATCTTCGGCATCGGCGTCTCGGGCCTCGCGGGGCAACCCTTCGTGGGGCAGACCGTGGCGCCGCCCTCAGGCCTTGCCCTGCCGGGTGTGACGGATGGAGGCATCGGTGCGCTTCTCTTCGGGCAGGACCCGCTGGTCTATCTCGCCCTCGCGCTCTGCGGCGCTGTCTGGTTCCTGCTGACGCGCACAAGGGCGGGCCTCGCGTTGCGCGCGGTAGGGGACAGCCCGGAGGCGGCACATGCGCTGGGGCTTTCGGTCGTCCGGGTGCGCGCCCTGGCCGTGCTCTTCGGCGGGGCCTGCGCGGGACTCGGCGGGGCCTATCTGAGCCTCGTCTACACGCCGATGTGGGGGGAGAACATGACCGCGGGGCGCGGCTGGATCGCCGTTGCTCTCGTGGTGTTCGCCACCTGGAAACCGGGGCGGCTGGTGGCGGGCGCCTATCTCTTCGCGGCCTTCACGCAGCTTCAGTTCTACGGGCAGGACTGGGGGATCGCCGTGCCCTCGCAGTTCCTGGCGATGGTGCCTTACGTGGCCACCGTGATCGCGCTGGTGCTCATCAGCCGGAACCCGGCCATCGCCCGCGCGAACCAGCCCGCCGCGATCGGCCGCAGCTTCCGGGCGGACCGGTAGGGGCGGGCTGTCCGGTCGCCCCGGCTTCGGCCCTGCCGGGCCTCAGCGGCCCACCCGCCAGCCGCGCCCCCATCGGAGTCCGCGCTCCGATCAGTCCTCGGCGAGCTTGTAGAGGGGGGTGAGGTTGAGCGCGATGGAGATGCGCACGTCGTTCCCATGGTAGGGCCGTACCGCGTGGCTGAGCCAGGAGGGGAACATCACCAGAAGCCCCGGGAGCGGCCGGATCGTCTCGGAGAGCCCGACCGAGAGGCCGTTCTGCGTCCGGAAGCCCAGCTCGGGCGCCAGCATGGCGGGGCCGATGCCGCGCGGGTCCGCGATCTCGAACTCGCCGCCGAGGGCGGGGTCGTTCGCGCAGCCGCCATCCCGCACGTAATAGGTGGCCGACCAGTAGGCGCCGGGATGGGTGTGGAACTCGTTGCCCTGGCCCTGGCGGTTCACATTGGCCCAGGCGTTCAACCGCCAACGGGTCTCCACCGGCCGGCCCTGACGGTCGCAGGTCAGCTGATTGGCCAGATGGGTCGCGGTCTTCAGCACGGCCTGCCCCGCCTCGCCGCACCATTGCGGGAAATCTGTGGGGCTTTGCCAGCCGCCGAGATTGGAGTGCTGGACGGAGGAGACGGCCTTTTCGCGGGCGAAGATGGCTGCCTCGAGGGCCGTGTTGATCCGACCATGCTCCGGCAGGCGGTAGGTCACGATCGGTGTCGGAAAGAGCTGCGCCACCTGGACTTCGGCAGCGGGCTGGCGGGCGCCGGTGGTAGGCCCTGTGGGGGGCGCTGCGGCGGGCCCTGAAGAGGGGGCTGGGGGAATCGTCTTCTGCATGATCGCCATGCTAGCGCCCCCGCGCGCGCAGGTCAGCGCCCTCTCACGCGTGGTCGCGCCGCCACCGCCGGATGATCACCGCAGAGAGGGCGAAGAGGGCGAGGCCCGTCAATACAGCCGAGATGGTGGCGGCGGCACGCCCAAGCGGCGGCGTACCGGCCGGCGTCGCCGGTCCATGGGCGAAGGCGACGGTCACGCCGCCCTCTTCCGCCGATAGCCGCAGCATCACGCTCTCGATCACGCAGCGTTCCCAGAGCGCTCCTTCGGGGCAAAAGGTCTCGATGACGCTGCGCTCGGGCACGAGCATGAGGTCGAGATACCCGCCATCGGCGAAGTCTGCGTGGTTCAGCGGCGTCATCGCGATCTCGACCGGCACCCGCGCCGTGGCCGCGAAGGCGCAGGCGCGCAGGCCCGCGCAGTCGGCGGTGACGGCCGCGAGGCTTCGCGCGGCGAGCAGGTGTCCGTCCGGCCCCGTGACGCTGAGCGTGAGGGGCAGCGAGACGGCGGTCGCCACGTCCTCGCCCTCCTCGTTGAGCGGCAGGCCATCCCCGATGCTGCCGGCGAGGATGATGCCGACCTCTAGGGCGAGGGTCAGGGTCAGCGCCTCGATCTCCCCCTCGGTGGGCGAGAAGCCATCGATTGGCAGGCGGTACCGGAGCGCGAGCGCGTCGGTCTCCGGTGGCGCCTGCCCCCGTTCCACCGCGATGTCGTAGACGCCGGCCATGCGATCGAAACCCGGCGCGGGGCGTTCGACCGTCGTGAGCGGGGCCTCCTGTGCGTGGGCCGACACGGTCGGCAATCCCGCCAACAGGCATGAAAGAACAGCAGGAACGCCAACGCTGCGCGATGGATGGGGCCGGGGCATCTGAGATCCATGCGTGAACCGCAATTTCGTACTTCTTCTGGCCGATCGGTCCGGTGATCGGTCATGAAAAGGGGCGGGCTGCCGCGTCAAAACGGAGTGGAAGAGCGTGAAGGACCGGTGATGGCGCCTTAACGCTGTGCAGATCCCTGCCGTTTTGCGCGCTTGCCGGGCAAGGCCTGGCGGTTCGATGAAGATGGCGGCTTTGCATCCCGCGCGGCTTCATGTTTTCTGTCGCTCAGAGTTCCGCCCGACACCCCAGCTGGAGACCGCTGTCATGCATCGCCGCCAAATCCTCGCCCTTGCCCTGCTTCCCGCCCTCGGCCTCGGTCTCGCAAGTCCCGCACCGGCCGCGGATCCGCTGAAGATCGGCTTCGTCTATGTGGGGCCGGTGGGCGACCATGGCTGGACCTATCAGCACGATCAGGGTCGTCAGGCGGTCGAGGCGACCTTCGGCGACAAGGTGGAGACGACCTTCGTGGAGAGCGTGAGCGAAGGCCCGGATGCGGAGCGGGTGATCCGCCAGCTTGCCGCCTCAGGCCACGGGCTGATCTTCACGACGTCCTTCGGGTTCATGGACCCGACCATCAAGATCGCCAAGCAGTTCCCGGATGTGAAGTTCGAGCATGCGACGGGCTACAAGCGGGCGGAGAACGTCAGCACCTATTCCGCGCGGTTCTACGAGGGGCGGCATGTCATCGGCCTCATTGCCGGCGAGATGACGAAGACCAACAAGATCGGCTACATTGCGAGCTTCCCGATCCCCGAGGTGGTCCGCGGCATCAACGCGGCGACCCTGGCGGCGCGCTCGGTGAACCCGGATATCGAGGTGCAGGTGGTGTGGGTGAACACCTGGTACGATCCCGGCAAGGAGGCGGATGCGGCGAAGGCGCTGATCGCCCAGGGCGCCGACATTATCATGCAGCATACGGACAGCCCGGCTGCGCTGCAGGCGGCCGAGGCCGCGGGCGTGATGGCTTTCGGGCAGGCCTCGGACATGGCGCGCTTCGCGCCGACCGCGCAGCTCACCGCCATCATCGACGACTGGTCGCCCTACTACATCGAGCGCACGCAGGCGGTGCTCGACGGCACCTGGGAGAGCGGAGACAGCTGGAAGGGCATCGCGGCCAAGGAGGTGGTGATGGCGCCGTACAAGAACATGCCGGACGAGGTCGCGGCGATGGCGGCGGAGGCGGAGGCCGCGATTGCGGCCGGTACGCTGCACCCCTTCACCGGGCCGATCAGCACGCGGGAAGGCGAGCTGAAGGTGCCCGAAGGCGAGACGGCGTCGGACGAGATGATGCTGGGCATGAACTGGTTCGTGGAAGGCGTGAACGGCGACTTGCCGAACTGAGATCGCCAGGGCCAGGACCTGTGATGTTCGCACTACGTTCTGCGCCCCTTGAGATCGCAAGTGGCAGTGACGCGCCTAAGGACGGGTTAACCATCGCTGTCGGTGGCGCATTGCCATGATCACCATGGCCTCTTTCGGCGCGACGTGACCACACGCCTTCCGGCCTGTGGCAGCGCGCCGGAAGGTTGCGTCCGCGGGCTTGACCGGTGTGGTCCGGCGGTGCGGCATGGGGCGAGACGCCGCGTGAGGAGACTGGAGTGAGCGCCTACAACCAGCCGCTCGGCGGCAACGAGATGCCGCGTTTCGCCGGGCCTGTGACCTTCATGCGCCTTCCCGCGGCCGAGACGGCGCAGGGCCTAGACGCGGCGTTCCTCGGCATCCCGATGGATATCGGTACCTCGCACCGGAGCGGTACGCGCTTCGGCCCCCGCCAGATCCGCGCCGAGAGCGCGATGATCCGGCCCTACAACATGGGCACGGGCGCGGCGCCCTTCGACAGCCTGCAGGTTGCGGATATCGGGGATGTCGCGATCAACACCTTCAATCTGCCCGCCAATGTCGCGATCATTCAGGAGGCGATCGCGGGCGTGCTGGCAGAGGGCGCGGTGCCTCTAACCATGGGTGGCGATCATACGATTACCTACCCCATCTTGCGGGCGATTGCGGCGAAGCACGGGCCGGTGGCGCTCGTCCACGTGGATGCGCATGCGGATATCAACGAGCATATGTTCGGCGAGCCGGTGGCCCATGGTACGCCCTTCCGGCGGGCCGTGGAGGAAGGGCTGCTTGACTGTGAGCGTTCCGTCCAGATCGGCCTGCGCGGCACAGGCTATGGGCCGGACGACTTCCAGTGGGCGCGCGACCAGGGCTTCATGGTCATCCCGGCCGAGGAGTGCTGGCACCGCTCGCTGAACCCGATGATGGCCAAGTTGCGCAAGGCGGTCGGCGAGGCGCCGGTTTACCTCACCTTCGATATCGACAGCCTCGACCCCGGTTTCGCGCCCGGCACGGGCACGGTGGAGATGGGCGGGCTCACGACCATCCAGGCGCTCGAGATCGTGCGCGGCATGCGCGGGCTCAACATCGTCGGCTGCGATCTCGTGGAGGTCTCCCCGCCCTACGACCCTTCGGGCAACACGGCGCTCATTGCCTCGAACCTGCTCTACGAGATGCTCTGCGTGCTGCCGGGCGTGCGCTATCCGGAACAGAAAAACGAAGAAACGACAGGAGCCTACGATGAGGACATCACTGCTCGCGATGGTTGCGGTTCTGGCTGCGGCTGCTGCTGAAGCCGACGAGCTGAACGCGCTGGTCTGGTGCGACCACACGGACGATGCGCTGATCGAGCCCTTCGAGGAGGCGAACGGCGTCACGGTGAACCTCAAGGAGTATGAGGGGACCGGAGCGGCGCTCTCCATCATCGAGCAGAGCCAGCCGGGCGACTGGGACGTGCTGGTGATCGACGGCATCGATGTGCCTCGGGCGGTGGCGGCCGGCATTCTTGCGCCGCTGCCGGAAGAGGCGCTGCCAACGGGCGACCTCTTCCCGGAACTCGTGATGGCAGAGAACCATGTGGTCGACGGCAAGACCTACGCGATCAGCGAGAAGTTCGGCTACAACACCATCAGCTACAACAAGGCCAAGGTCGACCCCGAGGACATGAAGGACATGTCGGTCATCTGGTCGGACAAATATGCAGGGCGGATCGCGATCTACGACTACTACCTGCCGGTGATGGGCATGGTCGCCGTGGGGCTCGGCAAGGAGACGGCGTCGCTGAGTGAGGATGACCTTCCGGAGATCAAGGACAAGCTCTTCGCGATGAAGAAGGCGGCCAAGTCCGTCGGCGAGGTCGTTGCGTCGCAAACCGCGATCGCGACGGGTGAGGTTGATATCCTCGTGGGCGGCGGCGAGTGGGTAACCGCCGCGCTGACGTCAGAGCTGCCGCATCACCCAGGCAGAGACGGCTGACTCGACCGATGCGTCTCGCTAGAGGTCT
>JBCBHB010000143.1:0-6749 GCA_038526025.1 Pseudomonadota bacterium | reverse complement strand
CCAGCGGGCGCTGGTTGATGCAGGTGTTCTGGTTCGAGCGCTGGAACTTGCGCAGGCGGTAGATGTCCACGCCCGGGTCGCCCGGCTCCATCTCGTCGGTCACGCGGATGACGATACGCGTCGCGTCCACCTGGTCGATGATCCCGCCGCGGCGGGCGGCGATGGCTGCCCCGCTGTCGCGCGCAACCTTCGCCTCCATGCCGGTGCCCACAAGCGGCGCTTCTGCCCGCAGGAGCGGCACGGCCTGGCGTTGCATGTTCGAGCCCATCAGCGCGCGGTTCGCGTCATCGTTCTCGAGGAACGGGATGAGCGCGGCCGCGACCGAGACAAGCTGCTTCGGCGAGACGTCGATCAGCGTAACGTTCTCGCTGGGGCTCAGCGTGAAGTCGCCGGCCTTGCGGGTCGACACCAGCTCGTTCTCGAACTGGCCGTCGGCGGTCAGCCGCGCATTGGCCTGGGCCACGGTGTGCCGCATCTCCTCCGTGGCGCTCATATACACCACTTCGTCGGTCACCTTGCCGTCGATCACCTTGCGATACGGCGTCTCGATGAAGCCGTACTTGTTCACCCGTGCGAAGGTGGCGAGCGAGTTGATGAGGCCGATATTCGGGCCTTCCGGCGTCTCGATCGGGCACATGCGGCCGTAGTGGGTCGGGTGCACGTCGCGCACCTCGAAGCCGGCGCGCTCACGGGTCAGGCCGCCCGGGCCAAGCGCCGAGAGGCGGCGCTTATGCGTCACCTCGGAGAGCGGGTTGGTCTGGTCCATGAACTGGCTGAGCTGCGAGGAGCCGAAGAACTCGCGCACCGCGGCCGCCGCCGGCTTCGCGTTGATCAGGTCCTGCGGCATCACCGTGTCGATCTCGACCGAGCTCATCCGCTCGCGGATCGCCCGCTCCATACGGAGCAGACCCACACGGTACTGGTTCTCCATGAGCTCGCCCACGGAACGCACGCGCCGGTTCCCGAGATGGTCGATATCGTCGATCTCGCCGCGGCCGTCGCGCAGGTCCACGATGGCCTTGATCACCGCGAGAATGTCCTCGCGGCGCAGCGTGCGCTGCGTGTCCGGCGCATCGAGGTCGAGACGCATGTTCATCTTCACACGGCCCACGGCCGAAAGATCGTAGCGCTCGGCGTCGAAGAACAGGCTCTGGAACATCGCCTCCGCCGCCTCGAGGGTCGGCGGCTCGCCCGGGCGCATCACCCGGTAGATGTCGAGCAGCGCGGTCTCGCGACCGAAGTTCTTGTCCGCCGCCATCGTGTTGCGGATGTAGGCGCCGATGGACACACCATCGATGTCGAGCGTCTCGATGGTCTCGAAGCCCGCCGCGATCAGCGTCTCCACAACCTCCGGGTCGAGCGGATCGCCGGCCTCGGCATAGATCGCACCCGTCTCCTCGTTGATCATGTCGACGGCGGCGAAGCGGCCATGGATGCTCTCGAAGGGTGCGAGGATCCGCTCCACGCCCTCTTCCGCCAGCATGCGCAGCTTGCGCGGCGTGAGCTTCTGGCCGGCCGAGGCAACAACCTCGCCGTTATCCGCGTTCACCAGGTCGAAGGTCGGCGTCGTGCCGCGCAGGCGCTCCACGTTGAACGGGATCGCCCAGGCCTCGCCCGTGCGCACATACGCCACGCGATCGTAGAAGTAATCGCAGATGGCTTCCTGATCGAGGCCGAGCCCGAACAGCAGCGTCGAGACCGGCAGCTTCCGCCGGCGGTCGATCCGCGCGTGCACGATGTCTTTGGCGTCGAACTCGAAATCGAGCCACGAGCCGCGATAGGGGATCACGCGCGACGCGAAGAGCAGCTTGCCCGAGCTGTGCGTCTTGCCCCGGTCATGGTCGAAGAACACACCGGGCGAGCGGTGCATCTGGCTGACGATCACGCGCTCGGTGCCGTTCACGATAAAGGTGCCGTTCATCGTCATGAGCGGCATGTTGCCCATGTAGACGTCCTGCTCCTTGATGTCCTTCACCGACTTCGCGCCCGTGTCCTCGTCGACATCGAACACGATCAGGCGCAGGGTCACCTTCAGCGGCGCCTCGTAGGTGAGGTCGCGCTGCTGGCACTCTTCCACGTCGTATTTCGGCGCCTCGAGCTCGTAGCGCACGAACTCCAGCAGCGCGGTTTCGTTAAAGTCCTTGATCGGGAATACGGACTGGAAAACGCCCTGCAGGCCCTCGCCATCCACGGCATGGCCCACATCCCCGCTCTCAAGGAAGTAGTCGTAAGAACGTTTTTGAACTTCGATCAGGTTGGGCAGTTCCGCCACTTCGCGGATCTTGCCAAAGAACTTCCGGATGCGCTTGCGGCCCGAAAACATCTGTCCCATGAACAGCAGGTCCTCTCTCGGCGCGCCTGCTGCTGGGGCGACAGCAGGAGCCGGGTCAAGGTGCGGAAAGGGCCCCATCCGCGCGACCGGCGCCCCCGCCGGCCGTATCTCGGGCCCTCCCGCGTCCTGCAAAGGTCCCGATGGGGAACTTTGCAGGACGCGCGAAACGGATGACGGCGGGAGCGGCCTGGCCGCTCCCGCCGGGTTCTCTCAGGCCGCGGCGCGTGCCGCAGCGCAGATCACTTGAGCTCGACCTTGGCGCCGGCCTCTTCGAGCTTCTTCTTGATCTCCTCGGCCTCTTCCTTGTTGGCGCCTTCCTTGACGGCCTTGCCACCAGCCTCGACGAGATCCTTCGCCTCCTTGAGGCCGAGCCCGGTGATGGCGCGGACCTCTTTGATGACGTTGATCTTCTTGGCGCCGGCTTCGACGAGGATGATGTCGAACTCGGTCTTCTCCTCCTCGGCCGCACCGCCGGCGTCGCCGCCGCCGGCCGGGCCAGCCATCATCACGGCGCCGCCCGCTGCGGGCTCGATGCCGTACTTGTCCTTGAGCAGGTTCTTCAGCTCGACCGCCTCGAGGAGGGTCAGGCCAACCAGGTTCTCAGCAAGGTCTTCGATCTTCGACATGTCTCAGTTCCGTTCTTTCATGCTTCTCGTGGGGTTCCGGGCCGTGGGCTTAACCCTCGGCCGGCCTCGAGTTGCGCAGCGCTCACGCGTCTTCTTTCTCTTTCGAAAGCGTCTCGGTGATTGCCGCCAGATTGCTGCCAGGGGCACCGATCGCGCCGGCGAGGTTTGCCGCGGGGCTGATCAGGCAGCCGACGAGAGAGGCGATAACCTCCTCGCGCGACGGCATGTCTGCCACGGCCTTGACACCCTTCTCGTCGAGAACGGCATCCCCCATCGCACCGCCCACGATTTTGAACTTGTCGTTCGCCTTCGCGTACTTCTCGGCCACACGGGCCGCGGTGGTGGGGTCCTCGGAATAGGCGAGGACGGTCTGACCCTTGAGGTACTGGCCCATGTCTGAGCCGGGCTTACCCTCCAGGGCGATCTTGGCGAGCCTGTTCTTGGCGACACGGACCCCGCCCCCAGCTTCACGCATCTGGGCACGGAAATCCTGCATCTGCGCGACCGTGAGGCCGGCGTAGTGAGCAACCACCACGACGCCAGAGTCCGCAAAGATCTGGCCGAGCTCGTCGACCGTCTGTGCTTTTTGGGCTCTATCCACAGTCTTCTCCACAGGTTGGCGGGCACATGTCCCGCCGGCTCTCGTCCGCTCCGCCCCCTCCCTCGCGGGTCGCACTTCGGGGCGAAGCGCTCTTCGGGTCCAATCCGGGTCCCGACCAAGACCGCCCGAGCGTCGCTCCGGCTAATCCCATCGTTCCCCGTCTAGGGCAGGACTTCCGCGCTCGCGCGCCGCCCACCGTCTCGGACAGGTGCCACCCCTTGCGGGATGGCGGCCCCGGCCAGGCCGGGGATCTCGCAAGCCTTACTCGGCCGCCTCTACAGGCGCCGCGAGGCTCTCATTCGTCACGGCGATGCCCGCGCCCATCGTCGAGCTCAGCGACACCTTCTTGATGTAGGTGCCCTTCGCGCCCGTCGGCTTCGCCCGGTTCACCGCATCAACGAAGGCGCGGATGTTCTCGGCGAGCTTCGCTTCGTCGAACGAGGCCTTGCCCACACCCGCATGGATGATGCCCGCCTTCTCGACACGGAAGGTGACCTGGCCACCCTTCGCATCCTGCACGGCCTTCGCCACGTCCATGGTCACCGTGCCGATCTTCGGGTTCGGCATCAGGCCACGCGGGCCCAGAACCTTACCCAGACGGCCGACCACCGGCATCATGTCCGGCGTCGCGATGCAGCGGTCGAAATCGATCGTGCCGCCCTGCACCGTCTCCATCAGGTCCTCGGCACCCACGATGTCGGCGCCGGCCTCCTTGGCCTCGTCGGCCTTCGGGCCGCGGGCAAAGACAGCAACGCGCACGCTCTTGCCCGTCCCGTTCGGCAGGGTCACCGAGCCGCGCACCATCTGGTCCGCGTGCCGCGGATCGACGCCGAGGTTCATGCTGACCTCGACCGTCTCGTCGAACTTCGCCGTGGCGTTCGCCTTGATCAGGCCCACCGCCTCCTCGATCGAGAGCGGGCCCTTGCCTTCGGTGGCCGCGCGGATGGCCGCTTTGCGCTTCGGAAGCTTCGCCATCACTTCACCTCGATGCCCATGGACTTAGCGGAGCCCACGATGATCTGCATCGCAGCCTCGATCGAGTTCGCATTGAGGTCCTTCATCTTGACCTCGGCGATCTCGCGCACCTGCTTGAGGCTGACCGTGCCGGCGCTCGCGCGGCCGGGGGTCTTCGAGCCCGACTTCAGCTTCGCGGCCTTCTTGAGCAGGAACGACGCCGGCGGCGTCTTGATCTCGAAGGTGAAGCTCTTGTCCGCGTAGTACGTGATGATCGTCGGGCACGGCGCGCCCGGCTCGATCTCCTGCGTCTTCGCGTTGAACTCCTTGCAGAAGCCCATGATGTTGATGCCGCGCTGACCGAGCGCCGGGCCGATGGGGGGCGACGGGTTCGCCTTGCCGGCCGGCACCTGGAGCTTCAGCGAGCCGACGACTTTCTTAGCCATCTCGCGTCCTCTCTTGCTTTCCCTTGGCGCCCACGCGTGGGCGCCGGTTCACGAAAGGGTGGTCCGGTCCGGACAGCGCGCTGCCCTCGCCTCCCACCACACACCCCGTCAGGACGCCTTGGCCACCTGCGAGTATTCCAGTTCCACAGGCGTCGCCCGCCCGAAGATCGAGACCGTCACCTTCAGGCGCGCGTTCTCTTCGTCCACGTCTTCCACCAGGCCGGTGAAGCTCTCGAACGGCCCGTCCGTGACGTTGACCGTCTCGCCCACCTCGAAGGTGATCGCCGGCCGCGGCCGCTCCACGCCCTCTTCCACCTGGTTGAGGATCCGCATCACCTCGGCCTCGCGCAGCGGCGTGGGCTTGCCCATGGGACCGAGGAACCCAGTCACGCGCTGCGTGTTCTTGATGAGGTGATAGGCGCGGTCCGTCATCTCCATCTTGACGAGCACGTAGCCCGGCATGAAGCGGCGCTCCACATTCACCTTCTGGCCGCGGCGCACCTCGGTCACCTCCTCGGTCGGCACCATGATCTCGAGGATCTCCTCCTCGAGCCCATGCTGCGCCGCACCCTCGCGGATCGACTCCGCCACCTTCTTCTCGAAGTTCGAGAGCACGTGTACCGAATACCAGCGCGCCGTCATCGCCCGTCCGTCTCCCGGCCGCGCCGCATTACCGGCCGCCGACCCTGCTCAAAACCGTTCGGCCCACCACCCTAACGCGGCCCGCCGCAAAGCTCTCCCGTGAGCCGTGCGGCGAATCAATCGATGGGTGTGTGCCAAGAGGCGTGGTGGTTAGCGGTCAAGCCCGTCTCTGGCAACCCCTGCCGAAGGACAATTTGAAACGGTCCGCGAGAGGCCCGCCTGGGGGCCCCTTCAGAGGCTCAGCAGGATGTCAACCAGGATCGAAAGGATCTGGTCCACGAAGAAGAAGAAGATCGCCACGATGGTCGCCATCACGAACACCATCGCGGTCGTCAGCCCCGCCTCGCGCCGCGTCGGCCAAACCACCTTCGCGCCCTCGGCCCGCACCTCGTTCACGAACTGCACCGGGTTCTTCATCGCGCTTCACCTTCCTCCGATCGACCGCATCTCGGCGCGGTCCGGCTGGCAGGGGCAGAGGGACTCGAACCCCCGACATTCGGTTTTGGAGACCGACGCTCTACCAACTGAGCTATACCCCTAGAGCCGTGTGGGCGAGGTACGCCGAAAGAACTTCCTCTGCAAGACCCCCCAAGGGCCCAAGCGCGCAGCGCCATTGCCCCCCTGCCCGCCCCGCCTACCTCGCGACCATCGGCGAAGGGGGCGGCATGGCAGAGATCGCGATTATCGGTGCAGGCATGGCGGGCCTCACCGCCGGCGCAACGCTGTCGGGCGCTGGGCACAAGGTACGGGTCTACGAGAAGAGCGGCGGGCTTGGCGGCCGGCTAGCGACACGCCGGAGCCCCGCCGGCGGGTTCGATCATGGCGCTCCCGGTTTCACGGCGGCCGATCCATCCTTCGCAACCTTCCTTGCCGGCGCGGCGAAGGGCAATCACTCCGTATCATGGCCGAGTGGCGAGGCCATGCTTCTCAGCACCACGCCCGGTCCCGCCCATGTCGGCCTGCCGGGGGCGAGCGGCACGGTGCGGGCCTTCCTCGGCCCCTTCCCCGGTCTCCCCGAGACGCAGATCCAGCGTCGCGCGGAAGTCACCGCGATCGCGAGGGCACCGAACGGCAGCTGGCAACTCGCTCTCTCCGACGATACCGCGGAGGCGGAACATCTCCTCCTCGCCATCCCTGCCCCACAGGCG